>CAZQHA010000134.1:0-10117 GCA_964592795.1 uncultured Planctomycetaceae bacterium
CTGGAGCGGAAGGAAGACCGCTTGAACCAGATCCTGCGCATCCCGATCACCGACTTCGAGCTGTCGGTGCGCGCGCGCAACTGCCTCAACAAGATGAACATCCTGACGCTGGGCGATCTCGTGCGTCAGACCGAGGCCGAGCTGCTCTCGTACAAGAACTTCGGCGAGACCTCGCTGACCGAGATCAAGGAGATCCTCGCCAGCAAGGGCCTGCGCTTGGGCATGGCGCGCGAGGAAGCCGTCGCGAGCATCGAGACCGGCGAGAACGCCGAGGTGCTCAATCGGCCGGTCAGCGAGCTCGAGCTCTCGATCCGCGCGCGGCGCGCCGTCGAATCGATGGGCTGCCTGACGATCGGCGACATCCTGCAGCACTCCGAGGAGGAGCTGCTCTCGATGCCGAACTTCGGCGCGACCTCCCTGCAGGAGCTGCGCCAGAAGCTCGGCGATCTGAACCTGAAGCTGCGCACCAAGCCCTGAGCGACTCGCGCGCCACGCCGTGTACGAGTACCTCGAGGGGCAGGTGGTCGAGCGATCGGCGGCCCGCCTCGTGCTCGCGGTCGGCGGCGTCGCGTACGAGCTCTCGATCCCGCTCGGCAGCGCGTTCCCTGCGCCGCCGTCGAACGCGCGCGTCTTCACGCACCTCGTCGTGCGCGAGGACGCGCAGTACCTGTGCGGCTTCCTCGACCGCGAGACGCGCGATCTCTTCCGGCTCCTGATCTCGGTGCGCGGCGTCGGTCCGACGATGGGCCTGGCGATCCTGTCGGGCTTGCCGCGCGAGCCCCTGATCGACGCCGTCGCGGACGGCGACGCGGCCACGCTCACGCGGATCCGCGGCGTCGGCAAGAAGACCGCCGATCAGATCCTGCTCGACATGCGCGACAAGGCGCAGAAGCTCAAGAACGAGAAGGCGGCGGGCGCGCGCGGGGCCCGGCCGGGCACGCAGATCGACGACGCGATCCAAGCCTTGATCTCGATCGGCTACTCCGAGAAGGAAGCGCGCAAGAGCGTCGAGCGCGCGGCCGAAAAGGTGGACGCGCGCGACCTCGAACGGCTCGTCCGCGCCGCGCTCGGCTCCTAGAGATCCTCCCCCATGACCGCATCGAGCTCTCGCTCCCCCGCCCGCACCCGCATCGTGATCTGCGACGACCTCGCGCCGGCCGCGCTCGAGATCTTTCGCTCCAAGGGCTTCGAGCCCGAGGTGAAGACGGGCCTCTCCGAGGACGCGCTGGTCGCGCTGGCGCCCGGCGTGCACGCGTTCGTCGTGCGCTCGGCCACCAAGATCACGCGGCGCGTGATCGAAGCCGCGCCGGACCTCCTCGTCGTGGGCCGCGCCGGCGTCGGCGTCGACAACGTCGACTGCAGTGCCGCGACCGAGCGCGGCGTCGTCGTCATGAACACGCCGACCGGCAACACGACGACGACCGCGGAGCTCGCGCTCGCGCTGCTCGTGTCGCTCGCGCGCCACGTCGCGCGCGCCGACCGCTCGGTGCGACGCGGCTCATGGGGCAAGAGCGGCCTCATGGGCACCGAGCTCACCGGCAAGACGCTGGGCGTCGTCGGCTTCGGCCGGATCGGGCGCGTGCTGGCCGAGCGCGCGCTGGGCCTCAAGATGAACGTGATCGCGCACGATCCGTACATCGCGCCCAAGGCCGGCGAAGGCTCGGGCGTCGCCGGCGTCGAGCTCGTGCCGCTCGACACGCTCCTCGCGCAGTCGGACTTCGTCAGCTTGCACGTGCCGTTCCTCGACTCGACGAAGAACCTCTTGTCGAAGGAACGGATCGCGAAGATGAAGCGCGGCGCGCGGCTGATCAACGCGGCGCGCGGCGGGCTCGTCGACGAAGCGGCCGTGCTCGCGGCGCTCGAGTCGGGACACCTCGCCGGCGCGGCGTTCGACGTCCTCTCCGAGGAGCCGCCGCCCAAGGACCATCCGCTGCTCAAGCGCGAGGACGTGATCGTCACGCCGCACCTGGGAGCCTCGTCGCACGAAGCGCAGTTCAACGTCGCGGTCGACATCGCCCAGCAGATCGCCGAGTTCCTCACCGAAGGCGTCGCGCACAACGCGGTCAACGCGCCGGCGACGAGCGCGAAGACGCTGCGCGAGCTCGCGCCGTACGTCTTGCTCGCCGAGAAGCTCGGCTCCTTCCTGGCGCAGGTTCACGACCGGCCGATCGCGAAGATCGAGCTCACGGTGTCGGGCGAGATCGCGCGGCAGGATCATCGTCACGTGTCGCTCGCGGTGCTGACGAGCGTCCTGCGCCAGGGCATGGACATCGGCGTGAACTTCGTCAACGCGCCGGTGCTCGCGAAGCAGCGCGGCCTCGAGCTCTTCGAGCGCGACGAGGACGAGGAGCACTTCTTCCACAGCCAGATCAAGGTCGCGACGACGAGCCAGCGCGGCGAGGAGCGCCACGTCGCCGCCGGCACCGTGTTCGGCCGCTCGCCGCGCCTCGTGCGCATCGACGACATGCCGCTCGACCTCGATCCGAAGGGCCCGCTCCTGATCACGCGCCACGCCGACGTCCCGGGCGTCGTGGGACTGCTCGGAACGGTGCTCGGCCAGCACCGCGTGAACATCCGGCGCATCGAGCTCGGGCCGCCGGCGGACGAGAGCTCGAACGGTCTCGCGACGGGCTTCCTCTCGCTCTACGAAGAGCCGCGTCCGGCGGTGATCGCCGCGATCGGCGCGCTCGAGCCGGTGCGCAGCGTCAAGCTGATCCGACTGTGACCTCGACGTGAGCGCCATCGCCGACGCACCGCCGCCGTACTCGACGGTCGTGTTCGACTGCGACTCGACGCTGTCGGCGATCGAGGGGATCGACGAGATCGCGGCGCTGGCCGGGCTGCGCGCCGAGAGCTCGAAGCTCACCGAGCGCGCGATGGCGGGCGAGATCGCGCTCGAAGAAGTGTACGGCGCGCGCCTCGCGATGATCCGCCCGCCGCGCGCGTCGATCGACACGGTGGGCCGCATGTACGTCGAGCGCGCGCTCCCCCACGCGCGCGAGCTCGTGAGAGCGCTGCGAGCGCTGGAGAAGCGCGTGTGCATCGTGTCGGGCGGGCTCGAGCCGGCCGTCCTCGCGCTCGCCGCGCACATCGGCATCGCCGGCAAGGACGTGCGCGCGGTCCCGATCCGACACGACGAGCTCGGACGCTATGCGGGCTACGACGAGCGCTCGCCGCTCGCGAAGAGCGGCGGCAAGATCGCGGTGATCCGCGAACTCGCCAAGGAACCGGGAGCGGCGCCGATCGCGTTCATCGGCGACGGGATCACGGACCTCGAAGCCGCCGGAGAGTGCGCGCGCTTCATCGCGTTCGGCGGCGTGGTGCGTCGCGAGGCCGTGTTCGAGCGCGCCGCGGTGACGTGCGATCGAGGCGATCTGGCCGCGCTCGTCCCCCTCCTTCTTTCGCAAGAAGAGATCGACATCCTGGCGATGAGCGAGGAGCATGGCGCGCTCCTCGCCGCCGCACGAACCTAGATCCGCACGATTCCCATGCCGACGACCAAGCTCTGGATTCCTGGCCCCACCGAAGTCCGCCCCGAGATCCTCGCCGAATGCGCGCGGCCGATGATCGGCCACCGATCGAAGGCGATGACGGCGCTCGTCGAGCGGCTGGATCCGGGCCTGAAGCTCGCGTTCGGGCTCGACGACGGCAGCAAGGCGCACGTCGCGGTGCACACGACGAGCGCGACGGGGCTGATGGAAGCCGCGCTGAAAGGCGTCGGCCCGCGCGTCCTGTCGCTCGTCAACGGCGCGTTCAGCAAGCGCTGGTTCGAGATCGCGGGCCTGATGGGCAAGGATGCGCAGAAGATCGCGGTCGACATGGGCCGCGCGGTCGCGATGGAAGATCTCGATCGCACACTGACCGAGAAAGGCCCGTTCGACGCGGTCACGCTCGTGTCGAACGAGACCTCGACGGGCGTGCGGACGCCGCTGCCCGACGTCGCGCGCGTGATGAGGAAGCACCCGAACACGTTCCTGCTCGTCGACCTCGTGAGCTACATCGCCGGCGCGCCGGTCGACTTCGACAGGAACGGCATCGACTTCGGGTTCGCGGGCGTCCAAAAGGCCTTCGCGCTGCCGCCGGGCATCAGCGTCTTGTGCGCGTCCGATCGTTACGTCGAGCACGCGAAGGCGCAGAAGCTGCGCGGCTTCTACCTCGACCCGATCAAGATCATCGAGGGCCACGAGCAGCGCGCGACGCCGTGCACGCCGTGCATCTCGCTCTACTACGCGCTCGCGAAGCAGCTCGAGGACATCTCCGCCGGCGTGATGCTGCCGCACCGCGACAAGACGAAGGTCGGCCGGGTCGCGTGGCAAGCGCGCTTCGACGAGCACGCGAAGATGCAGCAGGTGACCGAGGCCTGGGCGAACAGCAACGACCTCGAGCTCCTGCCGGCGCGCGAGTTCGCCTCGCCGACGATCTCGTGCATCAAAGCCGGCAGTCTCGACGTCAAGGGCCTGATCGCCGGCCTGAAGGAGCGCGGCCACGAGATCGGCAACGGCTACGGCGACTTGAAGGACAAGACGTTCCGCATCGGCCACATGGGCGATCACACGGAAGCGGGGCTCGCCGAGATGTTGCAGCTGGCGGACGACGTGGTGGCGGCTCTGCGGTAAGAGCCCGGCGCGATCTTGCTCGTCGGCTAGCGTACGTCGATCTGCAGCCAGTCGCGCTTCAGCGGCACGGATGCCTCCAGGCCGCGGACGTCCGGAGAGAGCCCCGGATTCGGATCGAGGAACGCGCGATCGAGCGGGTCATCGATTGCGCCGTCCTACGTCGTGCCAGGAAGCGCGCGGAGCCGGCGGATCGCTAGGCTCGCTGAATCTCCGCGATGCACCGCTCCTGCGGATCGCGGCGGCCCACGAATCCGGCGCCCCGGACGAGCGCGCTTCGCCCAGCCGCCGCGCCGCTATGATCTCGCCGTCCGACGAGTGCTTCCCTCACTCGAAAGATGAGCTCGCAAACGTCATCCCACCCCGAGGACGATGCTCCGTCCCGCGAGCGCGTCCAGTCGCTGCTCGACTTCGTGCTGCTCTTCGAGTCGGACCGCGCAGCCGGCCGCGCGCGCCCGCTCGAGGCGTATCAGCGCCTCTTTCCGCACATCCCAGACAGCGTGGCCGAGGAGTACGCGCGGCTCGCCGACGGCGGTCCCCCTTCCTCGTTGATCGAGGCCTCCCGCGCCAAGCCGCGCATCGGCCACTACCTCGTGCAACGCGAGCTCGGCAGCGGTGGACAAGGTCGCGTCTATCTGGCGACCGACGTTCGCATCCGCCGGCGCGTCGCGCTCAAGGTGCTGAGCCGCGCGAACCTCACGCCGGACAAGCTGCGCCGGTTCCGTCGCGAGGTCGAGGTCATCGCGAAGCTCGATCATCCGGGCTTGTGCACCGTCTACGAAGCCGATCTCGACGGCGCGCGCCCGTACCTCGCGATGCGCTTCATCGATGGGCGCGATCTGGCGCGCAGGCTCCGAGAAGCGCGGAAGGAGCTCGATCCGCACACCTTCCTTCACCCGCGCAAGGCGCCGGCGCTCGCGCAGCTGCTCCACGTGTTCGAGCGCGCCGCGCGGGCGCTGCACGCCGCGCACGAGGCCGGCGTCATCCACCGCGACATCAAGCCCGCCAACATCCTGGTCAGCGAGTCCGGCGAACCCGTGATCGTCGACTTCGGACTCGCGCGCGGCGACGAACCGGAGCTCGATAGTTTGACGCACACGGAGGACGTGCTCGGCACACCTGCGTACATGGCGCCGGAGATGCTGGAGTCGGGCCACTCGTCCGCGGACCGCCGCGTCGACGTCTACGCGCTGGGCGTCGCGCTGTACGAGTGCCTGACGTTGGAACGGCCGTTCCAGGCGGATCACCGCGAAGCGCTCTTCCAGAGCATCCTCCACGGGGAGTACCGGAACCCGCGCGAGCTGAACTCGCTGGTCGGCGAGGACCTCCGCGTCGTCCTCGCCACAGCGATGGAGCATCAGCCGGCGCGGCGATACGCAACCGCGCTGGAGTTCGCGGAGGACCTACGGCGAGTGCGCCAGTACGAGCCGATCCGCGCGCAGCGGCCGAGTTGGACCGTGCGCACTCGTCGATGGGCGCAGCGGCATCCGCGTCTCGCCACGGCGGCGGCGTTCCTGGTCGCCATACTTGGAGTCTGGATTGGCTCTCTTCTCTACACGCTCGACGAGGTCGAGGCGAAGAACAGCCTCGTCCGCGCTGCGAACGCCCGACTCGTCGGCGTCCAGTGCCGCGAGAAGAGCGCTGCCCTCTTGATGACGGATCCGGGACTGGCGCTCGTCCTCGCGATCGAAGCGGATCGGCGCGACCCCGGCTTCGAGTCGAACATGGCGGTGCTCCGCGCACTCCTCAGGCGGAACGAAGAGCGAACCCTGTGGCTCGAGGACGCCTACATGGCCGGCAACGTCGAGAGCTCGCGCAGCGGCGCCAGCGTGCTCGTGCCCACCAGGCGATCCCAAGGATTCCTCTTCGACATCGCCGAGAATCGTGCGCGGGTCAAGAGCGAGCGGATCGCGCCCGAGGACGCGGAGTCTGCGGTGCTCGCCGGCTTGTCACCGGACGAACGGTCGTTCTTCGTGAGCGAGGAGGCTCCGCGTGTCTCGTTGTACGACTCGGCGACCGGCCGCTTCATGCACTCGCTCGAAGGACACTCGGAGCTCGTGACGTCGTGCGCGTTCAGCCCAGATGGATCTCGGCTCGTCACGACTTCGCTCGACGGCTGCGCGCGACTCTTCGACGCTCGGTCGAGCGAGCTCTGGATGTCGATCCGCGTTCCCGGCTGTACCTTCACGCGTGCCCATTTCGATGCGAGGGGCACGGTCCTGCTCACTTCGGAGTCCTCGCGGGCCGACGCCATGGTCGCGGTCACGGACAACGGCCTCCGTGTCTGGGATGCGCGGACGGGAGAGCTCCTCGCAACGCTGTGCGGTCCGGAGAGCCCGCTCCGGGACTCGTGCTTCACGCCGGACGGCGCGACCGTGATCGCGGTCGACGTAAACGGAACCGTGCGCGCGTGGGATTGGCGGTCGTCGCGCGAGCTGTGGTTCGCAAGGCTTCCCGGACAGGCTTGGAGCCTCAGCCCGAGCCCGTTCGACCGCCGCGTCGCCGTCGGTTTTCAGAGTGGAGTCCGCGTCTTCGACTCCGCGAGCGGTGTGGCGGCGTTCGACCTCGAGGGCCTTTCGGAGCGTTCGGTGGTCTCCGTCGCGTTCAGCCCCGACGGCCGGTGGATCGCCGCCACGGATTACGGCGGCACCGTCGGCGCTTGGGATGCCAGCGACGGCGCACAACGCTTCCGGACGTGCGCACCCGCCGGAACGGTGCAGAACATCTCGTGGCTGCCCGATTCGCGTCGCTTCGTCACCGGCGGACACGGCGTCCGTGCGCGATTGTGGACGATCGATCCGATTCCGTACCTCATCGGATGGCAGGCGCACCACGGAGCCGTGCGGAGCGTCGCATTCCATCCGTCATCGAAGTCGATCCTCAGCGCGGGCGACGACGGCCTCGCCCGGCTCGCGTCGGCGCAGGATGGCTCGCCGATTCGAGCGATCGACGTCGAGGCCGGTCCGCTCGTCCACGCCTGGTTCGAGCCGGACGGGAAGCGAGCCGCGTGTCTCGCACGGTCCGGTGCCGTCCTTCGGATCGATCTCTCCGGGAACCGACACGGGGTCACGCGACCTGCGGACGGAGGAACGGTCACGGCGTCCGCGCTCTCGCGTGACGGTGAAAGCCTGTGTTTCGGACTCGACGACGGCCGCGCCGTGTGGCTCGATCTACCGTCCGGCCAGCTCCTCGCATCCGAGGATCGACAGGGCCAGGCGATCCGGAGCGTCGCGATCAGCCCCGATGGGCAGCGCGCAGCGTGGGGATCCGCGGAGGGCTGGGCCGGGGTCTTGGAGCGCAGCGGGCACCGTCGGGCGTTCGACGAATGCCGCAACGGCGCCTACCGGCCCGAAACGTTCATGGTCACGTTTGCGTCGAGCAGCGAGCGGCTCGTCACGTGCGGAGATCACGGCGGAATGCACGAATGGGATGCCTCGACGGGACGATTGCTGCGAAAAGTGCTCGTTCGGCCGCTGGGCCTCGTCGTCCTGATGAACTCGAGCTCGGACTGGATCGCAGCGGCGAACGCTGCCCCTCAATTGATCCGCCTCGGCGCGGGCGTGCTTCTGCCAAAGTGGTACCTGTCGCAACCGAGCACGGACGGCAAGATCACGACGCTGCGCGTGAGTCCCGACGATCACTTCTCTCTCGCGGGCGCGCGCAGCGGAGTCGCGGAGCTCGCGAACACTGACGCGGGAACCCCGGTTCTCCGGTTCGAGCACGGCAAGAGCCCGCTGACGTGCGCCGAGTTCAGCCCCGACGGGCGGCTCGTCGCCACCGCGGCCGAGGACGGGTCCGTGCGCGTCTGGCCCATCGACATCGTGGACGTGGCACGCGCCCATGCGCCCTCGGGACCGGAGATGTGGCCGCGCGACATCCCACGAGAAGTCGAAACCCCATGATGCGCCGTGGAGGATCGCGAACGGCGAACCCGCGAGACGCGCGCTGACCATGAGCACGAACCACGACGCCGAACAGTTCGACCCCACGCTCCACGGGGAGCTACGGCTGGCGCTGAGCGGCGCGGAATCCAACGCAACCAGCGAATTCGAGCGTCTCTATGCGTCGGCGGTTCCCGCGCTCGTCGCTTGGACCCGCCTGCGGATCGCCGGGCTCCCCCACAGCCGGATCGACGTCGAAGACATCGTGCAGGAGACGTGGGTGCGGGCGTTCGAGAACCTTCAGCGCTACTCGGATCGCTTCAGCTTCCGCAGCTGGGTGATCGGAATCGCCCAGAACGTGCTTCTCGAAGCGCTGCGCAAGGACGTTCGACGCGCGAGCGACCGCGCGCGCTTCGAGGAGGGCTCGGGCCTCAGCCAGTGTCCCGACTCGATCACGAGCATCTCGCGCGCGGCGGCCCGGGACGACAGCTTCGCGCGCCTCCTCGCGCTCATCCTCGAGCTTCCCGAGGACGAACGGGCGCTTCTCTTGATGCACGGTCTCGAGGATCGACCGCTGGCGAGCGTCGCCGAGCGGCTCGAGATCAACGAGGAGGCGGCTCGAAAGCGCTGGCAACGGTTGTGCACGCGACTGCGCGAGCAGCCGGCTTTCGTCTCGCTCGTGCAGGACTAGCGATGCGGGCGCGATCCACGCGAGTGCGCGGAGGACTTCGCGCAGGGATCGTCCTGGCGGTCGTCGGCGCGTGTGGCATCGGGATCTGGCTGCTGGTCCGCGGCCCGTCCACCGCGGACGACGTTCGCGCCTCGGCCCAGCCTTCAGCCGTCCGCGAGACCTCCGGCGCTTCCAAGAATTCGCTCGTCGAGGAGCGCGCAAGCGCCGACCCGGCGCGCTCGGCCGTCACCACGGCGACCGACGAGTCGCCTGTGCAGGAAGCGTCTCCGTCGACGGAGCACTCGAGCGCCTCGATTCGGGGCCGCGTGCTGGAGACGTGGGATGCGCCGATCGCGGACATGCGCGTGTGGCTCGTCCGCGCGATAGCCGAATCCGAAGGTCGATATCTGACGAGCGTCGAGCAACCCGGTCGCTCGTGCACGACGAACGCGCGTGGTGAGTTCGAGTTTACGAGCCTCGATCTGGGGGCGTGGCTCGTCGGTCCGGCTCCTGCGGGCTCGATCGCGGCGACACCGGATGAGCGGAGCGTCGCCCCGATGTCGATCCTCGTGATCCTGCGAGCGGATGAGGACACGCCGCCGATCGTGCTTCGAGCGCACCGCGGACTCGTGTTGAAGGGGCACGTCCGGCGACCCGACGGGACGCCGGCGTCGCGCGCGTACGTCAGTGCGCGCTCACCCGACGCACCCGGATTGCGCCTCGCACCGACGCGGCCGGGCGGCGAGTTCACGCTCGGTCCACTCGTCCCCGCACAGTACGAGCTCTGGGCGGACGCTGACGAGGAAGGCACGACGTCGGCGACGGTGCTCGCGTTCGCCGGCGACGATCGCATCGTCCTGCGGCTTCGTGAAGGCGGCCGCTTGCTCGGTCGCATCACCGCCTCGGGCGCGCACGGCAGGGTGACGGTCGTCGCGATGCGGCAAGACATCGAG
>CAZQHA010000135.1:0-10101 GCA_964592795.1 uncultured Planctomycetaceae bacterium
GTTCGATGGCGAAGACGTACGCCTCGGCTCGCCTCATCATCAGCTCCTCGTCGTGCGGATGGATCGCAAGTCCGGATTCCGCGACGGCCAGTCCGGCGTAGGGGCCCTCCAGCTGCGTCCGGGTGCTGGCGAGAATCGACAACCACCACGGGTCGGCGCTCTCGGCGAGCATCTGCGCGACGTGATGATCCACCGCTCGGACGTCGTAGAACTCGCCCAGCGTGAGATCGATGTGATCCGTCATGCGATCGCCTTCGCTGGATCGCAGTCGCGCGGTGTGCAGCGCGTTCAGCCCCTCACGAACTCGCTCCGAGCCGAGCAGCGCGCGCCCGAGCTCGAGGTACGCGAACGCGTAGTCCCCATCCGCCGCGATCGCCGCTTCTGCCAGATCGATCGCGCCCGCGAAGTCGCGGGAGTACGTCGCGAGGCTCGCGAGCGACGTGAGCGCCACGGGATCGTTCGGATCGAGCTCGAGAGCCTTGCGCAGGTGCCCTGCGGCGTCCGCGAACCGGTCGCGTTTCACCTCGAGCTTGGCCATGTTGACCAAGGCGACGAAGCTCGACGACGTCGAGCTGGCCTTCGCCTGGCTGAAGGCACCCTCCGCCGCTTCCAATTGACCGGCGTGCATCAACACGCTTCCCTGCTCGAGGAAGTAGGTCGACCGAACGGTCGGGTCGTCGATCGACGAGCTCACATCCTCTCGGTGCGTCTGCGAGGTGACGTCCGCTTGGAGCGCCTGCCTCGCGAGGGCTTTCTCGCCCTTGCCCCACGCGACGTGGCTCAACATCAAGAGCGAGAGCGGCTCGCTCGATCCCAAGACCGCGGCGGAGACGTGTCGGAACGACGCGCCGTCGACCGGCTCGTCGCGCTTGTAGGCGTCCCACACGCGCGCGCTGTGCGAGTCCAGGTGCTCGTCGAGCAAGCGCGCCGCGCCATCTCGTGCCCGCACGAAGTTCTCCGGATCCAGCCCACCGACGGAATCGGATCCGTCGCGCTGCGCCGCTCGCTTGCGGAATCCCTGGAGCTCGTCGACGTCTTCCACGAGACGGAACAAGAGCCAGCACGTCCGCGTGCGAAGCTCGGGCTCGAGCGCGACCGCCTCGCGCGATCCGCCGGCTCCTTCGGCCGCGTACACGTCGACTCCGCCTTGCGCCAACGTTCGGATGGCGCTCCGAATCGCGTCCTGGACGTCGACCGGCTCGATCGCTCGCCCCTGGAGATCGATGCGCGACGACAGTCGGTAGGGTCGCGCCAGCGCGGTCCGCGACTCGCGCTCGTAGTCGACGCGTTCCGTCTGGATTCGCTCCTTCGTGCGGGCGGCCAGATAGAGCCTGACGCCCGAGATCGAAGAGAAGACGAACCCGATCGCGAGCACGGTGGTCGCGACGACGACGAGCGTCCGCGCCTTGCGCTGCACCCAGCGCACGAGCCGCACGGACACGCCGGGGGGTTGGGCTAGGATCGCCTCACCGACTCGCACGCGGCGCAGATCGTCCGCGAACGCTCGGGCGGAGCGATAGCGTCGCGCGGGGTCCTTCTCGAGCGCGGTCTGCACGATCACCGCGACGTCGCGGGGAATGCTCGGATTGAGGACTCTCACGTCCGGGGCCGGCTCGTGCGTGACGGCGTGGAGCAATGCCTCCCACGTCGGCTGCGCGTGCGGGCGCGAGAGCGTCAAGCACTCGTACAGCACGACGCCGAGCGCGTACACGTCGACGCGTGCGTCGAGGGTCGCGCGGCTGTGTACTTGCTCGGGCGCCATGTAGCCGCGCGTTCCGATCAGGTCGCCCGTGCGCGTCGCGCCGTCCGGCTCGCCCTGGTCGTCGCGGGCCAAGCCGAAGTCCAGGAGCACGGGAGCGAGCTCCGGAGTGACCATGATGTTCCCGGGCTTGATGTCCCGGTGGACGATCTCCGCGTCGTGCGCGGCTTGCAGCGCTTCGGCGGCGTACTGGAAGAACGCCAGCAAGGTCTCCAAGTCGCGCGGTGTCGTCGGACGAAGTGGGAGCGCGGCGGAGCTCCGCGGCGCTTCGATTCCGTGGCTCGGAACTCGAGCTTCCATCGCCCGCCGCGCGTCCGCGTCGCGCAACGCGACGGAGAGCGGCTCGCCCTCGACGTAGCGCATCGCGATGTAGTCGACGTCCGCTTCCTGCCCATAGTCGTAGACGGAGCACACGCCCGGATGATCGAGGCGCGATGCGGCGCGAGCTTCTCTCTCGAAACGTTTCTGATGACCTTTCGAGAACAGCCACTTGTTGGCGAGCACCTTGAGCGCGACCTTGCGACCCAGGATCCGGTGCTGCGCGAGGTACACCGTTCCCTGGGCGCCGCGACCGAGGAGTCGAAGGATTCGGTACGGCCCGAGATCGGATGGACGTCCCATCTCGAGATCCGAGGGGGCGAGCTCCGCCGTCTGGAAGAGGTCGACCTGTGCGGCCTCGGCGTCCCCGCTCAGAAAGGCGTACTGGGCACGGACGACCTCTTCGAATCCCGGGAACCGCCGCTGGTACTCGTCCACGTCGCGCAAGCGTCCGCCGCGCTCGTCGAGCACGAACAGCGCGTGAAAATCGGCGATCGCTTCGTCGATCGTCATCCTCCGAGTCGTCATCGTCGGATCGCCTCTCTCGGTCGGGCTCGCGCGAGTCGCGTTCCGCGGGCGTTCGCGTCCCAGCTCGAGCGGTTCGGGGGGCGGAGTTCCATTGCCGACTCGGCGAGCTGGATCACGAGGTCTCCGTAGCCGTAGCGCGCCTAATCCATTAACTTGCGCCGACAGGCTCGGATGGGACAGGTGCTGCGCGAAAAAGTCTTCCGGAAGCGAGTCTCGTCGCCGGCGATCCGAATCGGACGTTCGGCACGCTACGGATCTCGGTCCCGATGACGCTCACGGACGGTTCGTCGCCTTACGCGGAGGCTCCGACGGAATGGCTCACCCACCAGGCGGTCCTGGGAGACGTGAGCGCGCGCAACGAGATCGTCCAGCGGACGATGCCGCAGCTCATGGCCTGGTTCACGGTCCAAATCCGGGCTTCGCGGGCGTTCCGACTGGACGCGACGGAGTGCGTCAACGAGGTTTGGATGCGCGCGCTGCCGCGGCTCAAGAGCTTCGATCCGCAAGGCGGAAGCATCCGGGCGTGGTTGCTCGGAATCGCGCGACACATCCTCAACGAGCACCGTCATCGTGCGATCCGGAATGCCCGGGGGATGCTCGACGGGGAAGTCGGCGAGCAGGCGTTGCACACGGTCGAGGACTCGATCACGCGCGTCTCCGAAGTCATCGCGCGCAGCGAGCAGCACCAGATCCTCGCGCGGCTGCTCGACACGCTCGACACCGAGGACACGCTGCTCATCACGTGGCACGGCTTGGAAGGACGCTTGCTCGGGGACGTCGCGGCGGAGCTCGGGATCACGCGCGACGCGGCGGCGAAGCGCTGGCAGCGCCTGCTGGCGCGGCTACGGGACCGCGGAGTCGACCTGGGATTGTTCGCTCCCGGCGATTGACGCGCGGAACACGCCGGCGGCGCGCCGCGTCTGTGTGCTCCCACACTCGGTCTCTCCGACGGCACCGGCGGTGCGCTGGTCGCACCGCGCGCACGCGCCGTGCGTCCGCGCGATCGCGCGATCGCTTCGCCACGAGCGAACGTGAAGCTGGATCGCAGTCGGACGCGCGAGGCACGCGCGCGCGGCCGTGAAACGCGAACGCGAGGACACACGACTCGCGCCGCGTCCCGCACACGGAACGATCGCGCACCGTCGATCGTTGGATGGACGCCTCGAGCGCACTCGGAAAAGTCGGTTCGCCCAACACGGCGAGCGCCGCTGATCGAGCACCGAAGACATCCTCGTCGACCGCCTGCCCCATGAGGCTCCCATGCACTCGTCCGATGAGAGTTCCCATGACGTCCGACCTGCTCACCTCCGCGCCAGTGGAATCCAGCTCGAGTGCGACCGTCGATGCGGCGTGCGACTCGATCAAGGGGTGGTCGATCGCCTCGTTCGTCGAGACGACGACGCCTGGCGATGGTTGCTCACCGAGTACGACCCCGTGTTCCGGCGCGCGCTCTGGTGGGCGAGCTCGCGCATCGGCGGAGCCGGCCGTCTGTACGCCGCCGACGTCCGCGCGCTGGTGGACGACCTGAAGGTGTATTTCTTCGTCGCGTTCGCGCGCAAGTTCCGGACTTTCGAAGGCGAGGCGCAGTTCAGGTCGTTCGTCGCGCGCACCGCGCTCCACTTCGTCTTGGAGCGGCGTAGGGTTTCGCCGTGCGCTCACGGGCTGCACGACGCGTTCGCGATCGAGGAGATCTCGTTGTCGCGCTGGCGCTCCGAGTGTCACCGATCGAGCGCGGATGCTCGACGCTTGCTGCGCTCGTGCATGAGCGGATTGCCGCGAGCTCACCGCGCGGTGCTGCTGCTGTACCACTACGGCGGCGAAGTGAGGTCGGGATCGGCCGTCGCTCGCATGATGGGCGTGTCGACCGGTGCGGCGTACAAGCGCCACCAGCGCGCGCTCATCGCGCTGCGTGACCGCGTGGGCGCACGGTGCCATCGGCGCGGGAGCGCAAAAGAATACGGGCCGCGACGTGAATCGCGGCCCGTCCTCTTGAGCTCGGCGGTTGGGTGGGAAATCTCGGGGTGTGGGAAGTCTGGCCGAGCCCGCTCCTGAGGTTCGAAGTGTCGCAAGGCGATACGGCCGGAGCATTCGGCGAAACTTTGTATTCTCGCGACGCGTGCTCGGCTCGGACTCCGAGGAAAAGCGCCGAGGTTTCGGCTACGGAGTTGTCGGGCATTTCGCGCGGCGCCGATGAAGTCGCTTGAGCGTCGAGCCCAGCGGGCTAGGAGGGTGCCGGCCTAAGTTGCTCACGCGACAAGGCCGGAAACGCGACGGATCAGATCACTTCGGTGAGCTCCTTCGGTCGCGTTTCGCATTTAAGCGCCGCCCACCGGCCAGCCGGCGCGGCAAACATACTTAAGGAAGGCCGTCGCCCGTTCCCGCGCTCTATTTCAGCCGCATGGAGTCGGTCGCCGTGAACGTCGCGCCGCTCGTGAGCTTGCCCGTCAGGGTGAGCTTCACGCTCGCGCTCTTCGGGTAGGACTTGAGGTGCAGGTCGCTCGCCAGCTGCTGCGTCGTGAAGCGGAGTGCGAGGTCCATGCGACCGTCCTTCCTCGACGTGTGGCAGCCTCCATCGGCGTTCGTGTACGGCGCAGCATCGTCCACGAGCTTCGTCTGCGCCGGCACGACGGGTCCGTCGGTGCAGCCCGACGTCCAGAGCTCCAGGGAATCGAGGTCGACCTGTCGAACATCGAAGTCGGCGCGGCCGACGAGGCTCACCGTGAGGGACCCGCCGGACCCAACCTTGTAATCGTTGGGGCAGGTTCCCGGTCGCACGTCGAGGGACGCGACGCGGCGCAGGATCGTGATCGTCTGGGTCGAGGTGCCGGTGTTCCCGGCGACGTCGGTCGCGGTCCAAACACGGCGCAGCTCGCGCTCGATCGGATCGGTCGCGCACGTCGACGGGCCGAGGTCGACGTCTCGGTACGTGATCTGTACGCCGCGCTCCGTCGCTCCCTCGACGCGCGCGAAGCCGTGCACGGAAGGGTCGATCGGCTCGCCGGTGACGACGCGGGCGTCGCCGGGGGGTACGAGCGTCAGCTTGATCCGCTCGGTCGAGCGGGGGATCGCGAGCCGCTTCAGCGCCGGGATCGACTCCGACGAGTCGGCGATTCCTTCACGTGCGGCGGACGGCGGCGTCACGAGCGCCGGGCGCGTGTACGAGGGCGACGAATGGAACAGCGCCGAAAGCAGGATCGCGCCGAGTCCGAGCGAGTGCATGACGATTCTCCGCGGATACCGCGTCCGAAGTGGAAGCGAGCTTCCCGCCGCGCGCGGAACGAGCTCGCGGCGGGATTCCTCCGGAGACCGACTCGGAGTTGCTCGCTGAAACCTACCCCGCCAGGGAGCACCGGCCAGCGCGCGGCGCGTTCGATCGCGCGCTGGAAAAGTTTGCGATCGCAAGGATCCTCACCGACCTCGCCCGCTCGAACGCATTCGATGCGCGAGCGCGACGTGAGCTCAGCACTTCTCTGGAGCGAATTTCACGCGGAACGGCGGAACGATTTCCTCGATCTCACGACCCACGGGCGCGCCCTCCCGTGCGGACGAGGGCGCAAACGAGGCGCGGGCACGGTTCCGGCGGTCGGCGGTTGCCGAATCGCGCTCCGTTGTCGTCAATAGGAGCATGTATCGGAAGAGCAGAGCCCTAGCCGCGGTCGCCGTATGCGCCGGATTGCTCGGGTGCACGAAGGCTCCGTCGACGGAGACGGCCGGCGCACCCGCGGCGCGAGAAGCGATCGCGGTCTCGATCGCGCCGGTCGAACTCGGGTCCGTGCAGCGGCTCGTGCGCGCGACCGGCACGCTCTTCGGCGACGACCAGACGACCGTTGCCGCCAAGATCCCCGGCCGCGTCGAGGCCGTGTACCGCGACGTCGGCGACGAAGTGAAGCCGGGCGATCCCCTCGCGCGGGTCGAATCCACCGATTACGAGCTCGCTCTCGCCGAGCGCCGGCGCGCGTTCGAGCAGGCGCTGGCGCAGATCGGACTCGACGCGCTCCCGGAAGCCGAGTTCTCCGTCGAGCGATTGCCGGCCGTCGAGCGCGCGCGGCTGCAAGCCGAGAACGCGAAGGCGCGATTCGAGCGCGGACGACTGCTCCACGACCGTACGCCGCCGTCGATGAGCGATCAGGAGTTCGCCGACCTCGAGACCGCGTGGGAGGTCGCGAAGGCGGATCACCGGGTCGCCGGTCTCAACGCTCGGGCGCAGCTCGCGGCCGCGCGCACGCTGAAGGCCCAGCTCGACACCGCCGAACAACGCCTGGCGGACACGCTCCACGCCGTGCCGTCGGGGGCCGGACCTCCGCCGCCGGATTCGGAATCGATCGCGAATCCGGCACGGAACTACACCGTCACCGCGCGCCTGGTCTCCGTGGGCGACTACGTGCAGATCGCGACGCCGATGTACGAATTGATCGATCCCGATCCGCTCGAGCTGCGCGCCAAGATCCCCGAGCGGGAGATCGCGCGCGTTCACGTCGGCCAGCGCGCGACCCTGACCGTCGAAGCGTACACGGCCACGTTCGCCGGCACGGTCGCGCGCATCAATCCGGCGATCGATGTGCGTTCGCGGACGTTCGAAGTGGAGATCGCGGTGCCGAACGGCGATCGGCGGCTGCGCGCGGGCTCGTTCGCGAAGCTCGCGATCGAAGCCGAGCGGGAGGACGGTGTGATCCTCGTGCCGCGCCGCGCCGTCACCGTGTTCGCCGGGGTCTCGAAAGTGTTCGTCGTCGTCGACGGCAAGGCCGCGGAGCGCATCGTGACGCCCGGACAGGAAGTGGGCGACCGCGTGGAGATCGTGCGCGGCCTCGCGGACGACGACGTGATCGTGACGGCGCCGCCGACGGAATTGACCGCCGGGATGCGGGTGCGCGCGCTTCCAGCGCAGTCGGCGCCGAGCGACGGCTCGGTCCCGAACGGTACGGTCGACGGAGCGCCGTCGAAGTGATCGCGAGCGTCCCAGGCGCAGGAGGCACGCGTGCAGAAGCTCGCTGAAGTCTGCATCCGACGGCCCGTCTTCGCGAGCATGATGACGGTCGCGCTGATCGTCGTCGGCATCGTGGCGTACACGAAGCTCGCGGTCGATCGCTTCCCGGCGGTCGATCTGCCGACCGTGCGGGTGCAGACGCGGCTGCCGGGCGCGTCGCCCGAAGAAGTCGAGAACGAGGTCTCCGACCGCGTCGAGGAGGCGGTCAACACCGTCGCCGGCGTCGATCAGCTGCGATCGATCTCCGGCAACGGCACCGGGATCATCATCGCGACGTTCGACCTCGATCGCGACATCGACGTCGCCGCGCAGGACGTGCGCGACCGCGTGTCGAACGTCGCGCGCGATCTGCCCGACGAGGCCGATCCGCCCGTCGTCGCGAAGGCCGACAGCGACAACGATCCCGCGATCACGATCGCCGTCATCGGCGAGCGCTCCATCCGCGATCTCACCGAGATCGCCGACAAGGTCGTGCGCGTGCAGCTCGAGCGCGCGGCGGGCGTGGGTGAGGTGCAGATCACCGGCGGGCTCCAGCGCACGATGAACGTGTGGCTCGACGCCGACAAGCTCGCCGCGTACGGCGTCCCGGTGACCGCCGTGCGCGACGCGATCGCCGCGCAGAACGCGGACGTGCCCGGCGGGAACATCACCGCTGCGGACAAGGAGCAGAGCCTGCGCACCCTCGGCCGGCTCGTCGACGAGCGCGGCTTCAACGAGCTCGTCGTCGACGAGGTCGACGGCGCGCCGATCCACGTCCAGGACCTCGGCCGCGCGGAGGACGGCACCGCCGAGCGGCGCACGCTGGCGCGCTGGAACGGGACGCCGACGGTCGTGCTCGAGATCATCCGGCAGTCGGGCGCGAACACGGTGGAGGTCATCGACGCCGTGAAAGTGCTCCTCGAGCGCGTTCGGCCGCAGCTGCCCGCCGACGTCCGCCTGGAGATCGTGCGCGACCAGTCGCGCTACATCGACGCGGCGTTGCACGAGATCAACGTGCACCTCGTCCTGGGGTCGATCCTGGCGAGCCTCGTCGTGCTCGTCTTCATGCGCAACTGGCGCTCGACGGTGATCGCCGCGATCGCGATCCCGGTGTCGGTCGTCGCGACGTTCGGCGCGATGTGGGTCCTCGACTTCACGTTGAACAGCGTCACGATGCTCGCGCTCGTCCTGATGGTCGGCGTCGTGATCGACGACGCGATCGTCGTGCTCGAGAACATCTTCCGCTTCGTGGAGGAGAAGGGGATCCCGCCGATGCAGGCCGCGCGCGAGGCGACGCGCGAGATCGGTCTGGCGGTGCTCGCGACGACGCTCAGCCTGGTCGTGATCTTCGTCCCGGTGTCGTTCATGTCGAGCATCGCCGGACGCTTCCTGTATCAGTTCGGCATCACGGCCGCGGTCGCCGTGCTCGTGAGCCTCTTCATCTCGTTCTCGCTGACGCCGATGATGGCCTCGAGGCTCTTGCGGCGCGGCGACGCCGCTTCGACGGGCGGCGGGCATTCGTCGTCGCGGGGCGGCTTCTACTCGTACATCGACCGAGCGTACGACGATGCGCTGCGCTGGTCGATGCGGCACCGCATCGTGATGAGCGTCCTGGCGCTCGCCGTGATCGCGACCTCGATCCCTCTCTTCGGCGCCGTGAAGCAAGAGTTCGTCCCTGCGGACGTCGACGAGGCGGAGTTCAGCGTCAACGTCAACGCACCGGAAGGCACGAGCGTCGCCGCGATGGACCAGGCGATGACCGCGATCGAGAAGGACGTGCGCGAGGTGCCGGGCGTGCGCGACGTGCTCCTGACGACCGGCGGGGGGTTCCTCGGCCAGGTGAACCAAGGGAACCTCTACGTGCGCATCGCGCCGCACTCGGAGCGCTTGTGGTCGATCTCCCGCATGTGGCGGGAGACGCTCGCGGGCCGGCCGCTCGGCGCGTTCGAGGGGAACTACTCGCAATCCGACGTGATGACCGCGATCGACGCGCGGTTGAAGCGCTACTCGGATCTGCGCGTGCAGGTCCGGAACAACCAGTCGATCAACCTCGGCAGCGGTCCGTTCGACATCGACTTCGTGCTCCGGGGGCCGTCGGTGAACGAGCTCTCGCGCTACGCGGAGGAGCTGCGGCGTCGCGCCGTCGCGGTCGGCGGCTTCCGCGGGCTCGACACGTCGCTGCGCGTGAACAAGCCGGAGCTGCGTGTCCACATCGACCGCGAGCGCGCGGCCGACCTCGGCGTGCGTGCGCGGGACATCGGGACCGCGTTGCGATTGATGGTCGGCGGAGCCGAGGACGTGTCCCGCTTCCGCGATCCGGTGACCGGCGAGAACTACGAGGTGCGGCTGCGGCTCGAGGAGAAGGACCGGACGCGCGGCGACCTGATCGATTCCTTGTACTTGCCGGCACAGGACGGTGAGCTCGTCCAGCTCTCGAACGTCGCGTCGCTCGAGCCGTCGCTCGCGCCGTCGCGGATCGTCCGACTCGACCGGCAGCGCATGGCCGCGGTGCGCGGCGGACCGGCGCCGGGAT
>CAZQHA010000136.1:0-10083 GCA_964592795.1 uncultured Planctomycetaceae bacterium
CATCCGCTGAACGAGCCGCTCCCGAACTTCGACGAGCAGGACGGGTCCTTCTACCCGCACGAGTCGTGGAAGCGGCAGAAGGCCGCCGTCGAGCACGCGCTGCGCACGGGCGAGGGTTACCGCCTCGAGCTCCCCGCGTTCCGCGGCGGCGAGCGCATCTGGATCGCGGTGCGCGGCGAGCCGGCGCGCGACTCGTCGGGCGCGACCACCGGCTTGCGCGGGACGGTGCAGGACATCACCGAGCGCAAGAAGCTCGAGTTCGAGCGCGAGCGAGTGCTCGAGCGGGAGCGCGAGGCGCGCGCGGCCGCCGAGCGCGTCGCGCAGCTCAAGGACGACTTCCTCGCGACGCTGTCGCACGAGCTGCGCACGCCGCTCAACGCGGTTCTCGGCTGGGCGCAGCTCCTGAAGATCGACGCCCACGACCCGGCGAAGGTGCTCAGCGCCGCCGAGATCATCCACCGCAACGCGCGCCTGCAGGCGCAGCTGATCTCCGATCTGCTCGATCTCAGCCGGATCGGCGCGGGCAAGATGCGACTCGACGTACAGCAAGTCGACTGCGCGAGCGTGATCCAAGCCGCGATCGAATCGATGAAGCCCGCCGCCGACGCGAAGCAGATCCGGATCCGGAGCGCGGTCGATCCGGTCGCGAGCGCCGTGCGCGGCGATCCCGCGCGGCTGCACCAGGTGATCTGGAATCTCTTGTCGAACGCGGTGAAGTTCACTCCGCGCGGCGGTGAGATCCATGTGGCGAGCTCGGTATCGGACTCGCAGGTCGAGATCCGCGTGGCCGACACCGGCGAGGGCATCGCGCGCGAGTTCCTTCCTCATATCTTCGAGCGGTTCCGGCAAGCGGACGCGTCGACGTCGCGGCAGCACGGCGGACTCGGCATCGGACTCGCGCTCGTCAAGCAGCTCGTCGAGCTCCACGGCGGACGCGTGCGGGTGAAGAGCGACGGGAAGGGGAAGGGATCGTGCTTCGTGATCGAGCTGCCGCGGTTCTCGGCCGCGGGCGATCCGGGCTCCGACGAGCGCAGCGGAGAGTCGCTACCGGCGCCCTACTCCCCGACGCAGCTCGGCGGGCTGCGCGTGCTCGTCGTCGACGACGAGCCCGATGCCGTGACGATGGTGCAGCGCATCCTCGAAGGCTGCCAAGCGCGCGTCGGCACCGCGACGTCCACGGAGGAAGCGCTCGCGCTGCTGCGCACGCAGCCGTTCGACGTCTTGGTCAGCGACATCGGAATGCCCGGGCGCGACGGGTACGCCCTCGTCAAGGAGATGCGCAGCCGGGGCCTCGACATGCCCGCGATCGCGCTGACGGCGTTCGCACGAGACGAGGACCGCCGGAAGGCGCTCGTCTCGGGGTACCAAGCGCACCTGCAGAAGCCGATCAACGCAGCGGAGCTGCTGGCGACGGTCGCGAGACTCTGCGGCAAGCCTGCGCGCGCGTCGGTCGAGACGTGAACGCGCCCGGAAGGAGAGAGGCACGGGCCTTCCGGGCGTTCGATCTGCAATCGTTCGAATCAGGGAGGCGGATAAATGCTGCCGTGCGCGTTCCACGCGCGCCGAACGCCGGAGAGACTGCAGGTCCGAGCAGTGCCGTAGCACATCCCGGGGATATGGGATCACCGCGCAAACGCTTCGAAACGTCCACGCGGAGTGATCGACTCCTGCGGCTCGGTGAGGTCGAAGCTCAGGGAGGCAGTACGAAATTGCCGTGGGCATCGACGGCCCATTTGACACCGGGGAGCGGCGGGCACGTGAACGACGGGCACTGGCAGCAGTTGTTCTGGATGTTCACGCCCGGCTTGACCGAACCGTACACGACATATCGGTCGGCCTCGCTCCCGCCGAAGTCGAGCACCAGATCGACCGATCCTCCGGTGTGCCCGTCGCGCTCCCGGAACCAAACGCGTCCGAGCGTCGTGGCGAAGCTCTTCACGTTCGTGTCGTTGAAGTGTTGCTCGCACATGGGACTCAGCGGCGTCACGCATCCGTCGGCTGTGCCGAACACCACCATCTTGTCGAGGTCTGCCTGCGTCCAGTTCGCGGTGGCCCCGCAGTTTGCGGGAGCGTTCGGGCCGGATTGATTGATGGACTTCAGCTCGGCCTCGTCGTCCCGGTGCACGAAGATCTTTCGGATGACGAATCCCGGCGCCTCGAGCGCGTGCACCGATTCCGGGCTGATGTGATCCGCGTGAGAGTGCGGGACGACGATGTCGATCTTCACCGTCCCCCCGAGTCGTAAGCAGTTGCGGATGATCTGATGGATCATCTGCGCGTCGTCCGCAGGGGTGTACTGCGCTCCTTGGCAGCAAGTCGCTTGCGGGTTGTGTCTGCACCCGTAGCCGGTACCGAACAGCAAAACGTCGGCGGGCTCGCTGCACGCCAGCTCGAACACGGACATCGAAACGTTGTACGTGCGCTCGTCGCAGCCCTGATTGCAGCCGCCCGTTCCCTGCTTCGCGCTGTACCCGACATAGAACCAGTCGCCCGCTTCGCCGTTCACGCCCACGGGCACCCGTTGATATCGGTCAGGGTCGACTGTCCGGTCGGTTCCGCCGAAGTACGGATCGGTGGCCTCGTTGTCGTCCGCATTCGTCGCTTGGCAGGGTGGCGGGTTCGCGAGGTAGACGTGGCAGGCCTGGAATTGCCCGAATTGAATCGCCTGTTGGCCTGCGGGCGAAGCACCGGCGGGTGACTGAACACCGATAGTGGATGCGAGCGCGACGGATGCCGCGAGTGCGAGGCTCATGAAAGTGTCTCCTTCGAACGGTGAAACGTTTGTGCGCCCTCTCCCCGAGCGTCGGGCGCCAAGAGTAGCTCCGTAGAGCCCGCTCGCGAGCGGAACGTTGTTCACTTCCGTGAGAGCGTCGCGTCGATCCGCGAAACCGTCCCAGACGCGAGACGAAACGGAATTCTGCGCGGCGCGTAACCGGTGCACGACACCTCGAGCTCGAAGTCCCCGTCACACACTTCGACGTAGAACGTCGTCTCGCCGTCGTCGCCGAGCGTCGTTCGCTCGCTCCAGCCCTCGTCCGCCGCGATCGTGCGCGTCGCATGGCCGTCCAGTGTGAGCAGGCGAACCTGTGCGGCGAGCGGACGCCCCTTCTCGTCGCGGACCGTTACTTCGACCGAGCCTCGCGTTTCGAGCGCCACGCGCCGCGAAACGCCGCCCGTGCCCGGGATCACGATCTCGAACTCCGTGTCGCAGAACTTCGTGATCGGCGGCGCGCGCGAGCGCGTGAGCGGCCTACCGGCCTGGATCACGACGCGGTAATGACCGCTCGGAATCTGGTCGACGGAGAAAGTGGAGCTGGCCGTGCCCGTGGCGTGCTCCGCGTGCGCGTCGAAGCGGTGGAACCGCGGGTTCACGTTGCCCGAATCGGCGTCGTAGAACTCGAAGCGAGCCGCGGTGATGCGCTCGCCGGTGCTGGGGACGAGCTCGACGGCGAGCGACGCGAGCTTGGCCGGCTTTGCTTCGACCGCCGGCTCGAGCTCGATCGTCTCGTGTCGGGTTTCGCCGGCGGGGGGCGTCTCGAACGGGATCAAGCGCGGCGCGTAGCCCTTCTTGCGCACGATCAAGTTGCAGTCGATGTCGGGCAGCGTTCGGATCGTCACGCGACCGTCGTCGTCGGAGGTGCGCCCGAGATGGGCTCCGTGCGCCTCGAGCTCGGCGCTCGCCGCGCCGACGGGGTGGCTCGCGCTCTCGATTCGCATGTCGACGGCCGACGTCGAGAGCAAGAAGTCGATGTCGTCGCTCGGCGCCTCCACGGACATCGCCTCGAGCGTCTTGTATCCGAACACCGCTCCCGGCCCGCGCATCGCGCAGATGCGAACTCGGTAGTCGCCGGCGCGCAAACCCGCGATGCGGTAGCGGCCGTCGGCGTCGTTCCTCGCGGTCGTGTACGACCACTCGAACCGCCCGCGCGACCAGCGCAGAGCTCCATCCGACGTGCGCATGATCGTGCCGCTCGATTCGAGGATCGCGACGAGCTCGACGCCGCTCTGCGGCTCGCCGTCGGCGCGGACGAGGCCTTCGATCGCCGCGCCGCGCTCGAGCCGGACCTCGCCCACGTCCTCGACGGTGCCGCGCGAGAGCTCGAGCACGCGCGTCCCGGGCCGATAGCCCGGCGCGAAGATCGCGATCGCGAAATCACCGGCGCCGTCCGCGCTGACGCAGAACTTGCCGTCCTCGGCGCACGACGCTTCGTGCAGCGGCGCCGCGTCCGGCTCCGTCGACTTCTTGCCGAACAGCGCGACGCGTGCGGTCACCGCGTGCGCATCGTCCGCGAGCCGCACCGTGCCGCATACGCGGACTCCGTCCTCGTTGGGGACGAAGCGCAGATCGACGGCGTTCGACGGCGTACCCGCGATCGCGCGGGTGCGCGCGATCTCCGGGAGCGGGTCGGCGAGCAATCCCGGGCGGTCGAATCGCTCGGCGACCGGCGTGCGATCCGCGCTCGCATCGAGCGAGAACCCGGAGTGTCCCGTTCGCGGCTCGCCCTGTCGCCACAGCGCGAGCGCGAAGAGCAGTCCTGCGCACACGGCCGCGAGCGCCGTCATTCTTGGGTCGAGCTTCACGGGGGGCCGCGGGCGAGGAACCGCCGGGGTCTAGCGAGGTTTCGCGCCTACGGCTACCGAGAGCGCGCGTTGGTGCGCGTGCGCCTTGACAGCTCCCCCGCGCGAGGTCTCAAGTGGCTCCGCGTGTCGAACGAGCTCCTCTGCATCGGCGTCGATGGAGGCGCGAGCGAGGTCAAGGTCCACGAGGTCCTCGTCCTCGCGCAGGAGCCGGAGCTCGTGTTGGGCCTGGGCGCCGCGAGCGCGTCGTGCTGCTACGACCTCGCGCCGGGCTTTGCGCCGGTCGACGTCGGCCGGCAGCTCGTCGAGCACGAGCGGAGCGCCGTCGATCTGGCGCCCGCGGAACGCGCGCAGGGGCGTCTGTGGATCGAGGCCGCGGCACGCTCGATCGCCGCGATCGCAGCCGAATCCCAACGCCGCGCGCTCGTCGGCATCTGCATGCCGGGCCTGAAGACGCGGGATCGCCGGGGCGTCGCCGTCGTGCGCAACGGACCGCGCATCCCCGATTTCCTCGATCGGCTCGAGGAAGAGATCGTGCGCGCCGGCATCGCGCTCGCGGCGCCGATCGGCGACCTGATCGGCGACGGGGAGGCGTGCGGGTTGGGCGAGAACTTCGAATCGCACGGTGCGCTGCGCGACGTCGCGAACGCGTACTACGTCGGCGGTGGAACGGGCGTCGCGGAGGCGCTGAAGCTCGACGGCCGCGTCGTCTCGTTCGACGCGATCTCGGGCTCGATCCCGAAGGCGTGGCAGCTCTCGTCCGCGCGCGGCGTGAACTTCGAGTCGTCGATCTCGATGGGCGGCATCAACGCGGAGTACGCGCGGAGGACGGGAAGGCGTCTGCCGCTCGCGCGAGCCGATCATCCCGAGGCGCGCGCGCTGGCTGGCGACACGGTGGCCGCGGACGTCCTCGGTGCGGCCGCGGAGGACTTGGCCGAGCTCGTCTTCCTGCGGCTCGACGCGCTGCGCAGCGGAGCCGCCGGCCGCGAGCACGTCCTCGAGCGCGTCGTCTTGGGCCAGCAGCTCGCGCCGCTCTTCGGTTCCTCCGAGCTCGCGCCGTTCTTCCGCTCGCGCGTCGAGAGCGCGCTGGCGGAGCGGATCCGATCGAGCGGCTACGGCGACGGTGTGGCGCGCGGCTTCCTGCGCGCGTCGAGCCTCCGCGCGGCACCGGCGATCGGAGCGGCCGCCGCCGCGCTCGGCGGCTGGCGCGCGCGCGCGTGACCGCGCAGCCGGAGCCTTCTTGCGCCCTCCGTCGATTGGTATGTTCCGACGCGGACACATCCACGGTCACGTTCGAGGGGTTTTCATGTTCCGCACCGCGCGCATTCTCACCGCGTTCGCCGTCGCCACGGCCGCGCAGGCCGCCGTCGCCTGCCGCGTTTCCGAGCTTCCGATCCCGCAGCCGCGCTCCGTCGAGCGCGCGATGTGGGTGACGCGTTTCGACTACAAGACGCCGCACGACGTCGAGCGCATCGTCGAGAGCACGCGCGCGGCGGGGTTCAACACGATCCTCTTCCAGGTGCGCGGCAACGCGACGGCGCTCTACCCGTCGCCGTACGAGCCGTGGGCGGAGCAGTTCAACTTCACGGACCCCGGCTTCGATCCGCTGCGGGTCGCGATCGACGCGGCGCACGCGAAGAACATGCGCCTCGTCGCGTGGGTCAACGTCGTTCCGGCGTGGTGGGGCACGACGCCGCCGTCGGATCCGAACCAGCTCTACAACAAGCGCCCCGAGTGGCTGTGGTACGACCAGTTCGGCAACAAGCAGGCGCTGTCGGACAAGTTCTACGTCAGCGTCAATCCGTGCCTGCCCGAAGTGCGCCGCTACCTCGTCGAGGTGATGCGCGACATCGTGGGCCGATACGACGTCGACGGCCTCCACCTCGACTACCTGCGCTTCCCGAACGAGCCGCCGGCGACTCCGGCCGGAGCCAAGATCGACTACCCGCGCGACAAGCCGACGGTGGCGTTGTTCCGCGGCGAGACCGACAAGCTTCCCGACGAGGACCCGCAAGCCTGGAACGCGTGGCGCACCGAGGCGATCTCCAACCTGCTGCGCGACATCCGGCGCATGGTGCGGCAGACGCGGCCCTCGGTGGAGCTCTCCGCCGCGGTCGGCCCCGATCCCGACAAGGCCAAGGAACACTTCCAGGACGTGCGCACGTGGCTCGCGGACGACTTGATCGACGTCGTCTACCCGATGAACTACACGAAGGACCCCAAGGTCTTCCACCAGCGCGTCGAACGCTGGAAGTCGATCGCACAGGGACGTCCGGTCGTCATGGGCGTGCGCGTCGACTCGAGCGACGTCGAGCTGCACCGCTCTCAGCTGTCGACGGCGCTGCAGACGTTCCGCGGCTACTGCGTCTTCGCGTACTCGTCGCTGTTCGACTCGCCGAACGATTCGATCGACTCGCAGGACGAGAACGCGCGCGTGCAGCGGCAAGCGCGGCGGCATGCGATCGTGCCGGTGCTGCAGTCGCTCGCGAAGCCGGGCGGGGGGAAGGTCGAGGACGCATGACCGTCGCCGTACGACGAGCGGACGAGCGCGGTCACGCCGACCACGGCTGGCTCGACTCCCACCACACGTTCTCGTTCGCGGACTACTACGATCCCGCGCACATGGGCTTCCGCGTGCTGCGCGTGATCAACGAGGATCGCGTGCAACCCGGCCGCGGCTTCGGGACGCACGGCCACCAGGACATGGAGATCCTGACGTGGGTGCTCGAGGGCCAGCTCGAGCACAAGGACAGCCTGGGCACGGGCTCGATCATCCGCGCGCGCGACCTGCAGTACATGTCCGCCGGCTCGGGCGTGATGCACAGCGAGTTCAATCCGTCGCAGAAGGAGCCCGTGCACTTCCTGCAGATCTGGATCCTGCCGTCGGTGCGCGGGGCGAAGCCGCGCTACGACCAGAGGAGCTTCGCGTCGGCGCTGAAGCCGGGCGAGCTCGTGCTGATCGCTTCGCCGGACGGTGCGTCGGGATCGATCCAAGTGAGGCAGGACATGCGCCTCTTCGCGGGTGTCGTCGACAAGAGCCACTCCGCGACGCATTCGCTCGGCGCGCCGCGGCACGCGTGGCTGCAAGTGACCTCCGGCGCGATGAAAGCCGGCGGCAAGTCGCTGAGCGAGGGCGACGGGCTCGCGGTGAGCGGCGAGCCGAAGCTCGCGTTGTCGGCGGACGCGCGCGCGGAGTTCTTGCTGTTCGACTTGCCGTAGGCGCTAAGCCGACTGCTCGAGCGATCGGCAGTCGTCGCGGATCCGCTTCGCGCCGTTCGTGTCGACGAGGGCGGCCATCGCTTGCATGAACGGGAGTGCGTCTTTCCACCCCAGGGACGCGCTGATCTCGCTGAACGAGGTGCACTCCGCATCGATGTTCGAGTGTCGAAACTCGAAGACGGCGCTCTTCAGCCCGGAATGCGACTTCAAGTGCTGCAGGATCGACTCCAGCCGGCGCTGCGTCGCGGTCAGCGGAGGCTGGAGCCAGTTCCTCATCTCGCCGAGTCCCTTCACCATCGCCGAGAGCGACGACAGCGACAGAAAGCACGAGCGACGTGCCTCCGGACGGCCACCTTGCATCACTTCGATCATGAGATCGATCGCGCTCGTCGTCTCGATCCGCGACAGCAAGATGCACGCGCTTCGATCGATGCCTTCGTCGGGCATCTCGAGAAGCAGCTGACGGAGCGTCGGCAGCATCGCATCGCCGAGGATGCGGATCTGCGTGTCGCTCAGCCGGTCCGACTCGCGGCGCGACCGTTCGCGATCCAAGATCTTGCGGGTGTAGTCGAGCGTGATCTCCATGCGACCTCGGGAAGCGTCGAGCGCTGAAGACGGCGTCAGTCTCGGCGCAACGTCCGTAGACGTCAAGGTCGGGTGGATGTGCCTTCGAGCGAGTGCTGGCATCGAGCTGGATCGGCCTCGAGGCGACGGTCAGTCGGCCTGCTCGCCGTCCATCATCGCGTCGAACGACTGGCGCCGTCGCACGAGTCGCGCCTTGCCGCCGTCGACGAGCACCTCCGCCGCGAACGGCTGCGAGTTGTAGTTCGACGCCATGCTCGCGGCGTACGCGCCCGCGTCGTGGATGCACAGGAGGTCGCCTTCGGAGAGCTCGGGCAGCTCGATCGGCGCGAGCTCGCCGTTCGCGCCGACCGTGAACACGTCGGCCGACTCGCACAAGGGACCGGCGACGACCTTCGGCGTCGTGGGCTCCTTCGCGTCGTGTCCGACCGCGGAGATCTGGTGGTACGCGCCGTACATCGCGGGGCGCACGAGATTGTGGAAGCCGGCGTCCACCAGCACGTACTCGTAGCGTCTGCTGCGCTTCGTGCCGCGCACTTCGCACACGAGCACGCCGGCTTCGGCGACGAGGTAGCGTCCGGGCTCGACCTCGAGCGACAGCTCGACGCCGAGCTCGCGCTCGATCGCGTGCTTCGCGTCGACCCACGTCTCGGTGAATCGTGCGATGTCGATGCGCTCCTCGCCGTAACGGTAGGGGATCGGCAGGCCGCCGCCGTTCGAGATCGTCGTCAAGCTGTCTCCGACCGTGCGCGCGAAGCCCTGCATCGCCGAGCACGCGCGCGTCAGGTGATCGAGATCGGATCCCGAGCCGATGTGGACGTGCAGGCCCGTGACGCGCAGTCCGAGCTCGACCGCGCGCTGCGCGACGGGCGGCAGGTCCTCGTGCCAGATGCCGTGCTTCGACGTCTCGCCGCCGGTCGTCACCTTCTTGCCGTGTCCGTGGCCGAATCCGGGGTTGAGGCGCAGCATCACGTCGCGCCCGCGCTCGCCGCGCACGCTCCAGGCGGAGTCGAGCAGCCGCGCGTACTGATCGAGCATGTTCGGCGAGCCGATGTTCACCGCCACGGGATGACGCGCGAGCACGTCGAGCGCCGCGCGGTCGAACACGTCCGACGTGTACACGATCTCGCTCGCGGAAAAGCCGGCCGCGAGCGCGCGCACCACCTCCCCCGCGGACACGGCGTCCACGTGCGCCCCGGACGCGCGCACGATCTCGAGCAGCGCGCGGCACGAGTTCGCCTTCTGGGCGTAGCGGACCACGTCGAACCCGCCGAGCTCGTCGACGCGGCGGCGAACGGTCTCCGCGTCGTACACGTAGAGCGGGGTCCCGTGCTCGCGCGCGAGCGACCTCAACGTCGCGTCGGGAAGGATGCGCGGCTTCATTGCGATCGAGTCCTTTCGAGAGCGCTCCCGAGCGCGGACGCCAGCGCGTCGATGTCGCCGCTCGAGTGCTCGGCCGACACCGTGAGGCGCATGTAGCGGCTCGGTTGATCGGGGTAGCGCACGCAGGGCACGAGGAACCCCGCGTCGAGGAGCGAGCTCTCGAGCGCTTGCATCGCCTCGTCGGAGGGGAGCGTGAACGCGAACACCGGCAGCGGCGCTTCGCGCACGGGGAGCGCGAGCTTCGTGAAGTGCTTGCGGACGCGCGCGATGTTCCGCCGCAAGCGCTCGATGCGGCCCGGATCGGTCGCGAGCTCGCCGAGG
>CAZQHA010000137.1:0-10077 GCA_964592795.1 uncultured Planctomycetaceae bacterium
ATCGAGCAGCGGCGTCGACAGGCTGATCGGCTGGACGTTGGCGCGGCGCAGCGCAGCTCGAATCCGCGCTGCGAGCGAGCGCAATCGCTCGCTGACGTCGTTTCACGCATCCGGAACAGTCGCGGAACGAGCCCGTGCGGAGCTGCGCGGATAGAGTCGCCGAACGGAGGAGATCATGCGTTCACCTCGTCTCGCCGCGCTCGTCGGTGTGCTCGCGGCCTGCGCGTCGGTGCATCACGACGTCGCGCCCGCGGTCCCCGACGGTGCCGCCGCGAAGGCCGCGTTCGAGCGGCTCAAGGGGCTGGCCGGCACGTGGGAGGGCCGCAGCACGAAGGGTTGGACCGAGCGGGTCACGTTCCAGACGATCGCGGCCGGATCGTGCGTGCTCGAGTCGTCGTTCGACGCCCACCCGAACGAGAGGATGGTGACCATGTTCTACGTCGACGGACCGCGCCTGATGCTGACGCACTTCTGCGTCGCGAAGAATCAGCCGCGCCTCGTCGCGACCGAGTTCGCCGACGACGGCGCGCGGATCACGTTCACCTTCCTCGACGCGACCGGCCTCGCGTCGCGCGACACCGGGCACATGGACAAGGTCGTGTTCCGTTTCATCGATTCGGACCACTTCACGACGCAGTGGACTTGGTATCAGGACGGCCAGGAGAAGTGGCTCGAGGAGATCCAGCTCACGCGTGCGTCCTCCTGACTACCTGCTTGCCCGAAGCAACTTCTGCCTTTCCCTAGTTCTTGCGATCGAGCCGCGTGGGCTAACGTCGAGGCGATCGCGCTCGCGGCACGCGGTGCTCGCGGCGGGCGCGCGATTCGAAACCGTGAAAAGCGTTCTGCGCTTCCGGGTTCGTGGGGGCAGGGAGGAGATGGGAACCGTCAGTTGGCCTAAAGAGGCGCCGCTCCGCGGCTCGACAGGTGGTCCGTCGACGGTCGCGACCCACGGGGAGCGTCGTAGGACACGTCAGGCTTCGTTCGCTCGGCTCTTCCAGCGCGCGACGGGAAGTCGGACCGGGAAAACCGGACCCCTCCCCACCGCTGCGCGTTGGAACGGCACGCGCGAAGCGCAGCCGGCGCCGTCCTCGAGCGCCACCGGGGCGCGCCGTCCGCGATCTCGACCCATGACGGCCGCCACCACCGCCGAGACCACGGCACCCACGCAGAACCGACTCACGGTGGCGCAGATGCTCCACGTGATGCGCGTCGAGTTCCAGCGCGCGCGTGCCCAGCGCTATCCGATCACGTGCCTCATGGTCGCCGTCGACCACATCGACGAGCTGCACTCCGCGCACGGCTACCAGTGCAAGCAGCTCCTGATGCGGACGACGTACGACCTGCTGCGCCTCGTCACGCACGACGCGAACATGTTCGGCATGGCCTTGATGTCGGGCGACCGCTTGATGGCGGTGTTCCCGAACATGGCGCCGGCGCGCGCGAGCGAGCTCGGCCGGCTGCTCAACCAGGCGGCGCGGCAGAAGACGCTCCAGGTCGCGGGTCAATCGCTCTCGATGACGCTCAGCCTGGGCGCCGCGCACAACCTGCACGAGGAGACCGCGACGTTCGACGGCTTCGTGCAGGGCGCGGGACGAGCGCTCGGGATGGCCCGCGAGGGCGGCGACCGCTACGTGATGTGGCGCGAGGCCGACGCGGAGCTCGAGCAGCTGCGCGACGAGCTGAAGCAGACGAGCAAGGCGTTCAAGGAGCAGCAGGAGCTCCTGGCCGAGGAGATGTCCGAGCTCGGCGACCTGCACAAGGCCGGCGTCATCGACAAGATCCAGCGCGCGTTCGGGATGCGCGGCCGGACGCCGGAGCTCCAAGCGCTCGAGCAGGAGATCATCGCGCTGGCGGCCAAGGAGCTCCACGACGAGCGCCAGAAGGCCGTGCAGGCTCAAGCGGTCGAGTTCAAGCGGCAGATCGACATGCTCGAGCGCCGCATCGCGAAGCTCACGGAGATCCTGGGGGTCACCGAGGAAGAGCTGAAGCGCGTGATGGCGATGAAGAACATCGACCCCGGCGTGGCGTCGATCTATCGCACGGTCCAAGGACTGGCGATCGACGACGCGAACGCCGAGGCGAAGGCCGCGATGATGGCCGACATTTTCAAGGCCAATTTCGCGCTACAGAAGAGAGAAGAGTCAGTCAGTACGGAGAGTTGAAAACACCGCCGGACCCGAGGACTCACCGTCCGGGGGATACGGGAGACGTCAGAGCAATCTGGGAGATTTATTCATGACCAAGGGCAAAGGTGCAGAGTTCAAGTCGACTGGGGAGGGATCGATCGGCACGATCGATCCGTCGAAGGCCGCTCCGGACACGGAGATCAAGAAGACCGAGGGCGTTCTGTACCTCGGCATCGACCTGGGCACGTCGCGCAGCTCGGTGGCCGGCAGCAATGGCCAGCGCGTCACGATCTCGTCGCACGTCGGTTATCCGAAGGACGTCGTCAGCCGCAAGCTGCTCAAGAAGGACGTCCTGTTCGGTGACGACGCGGTCGAGCACCGCCTGTCGCTGAAGTTCTACCGTCCGCTCGCGGCGGGCGTCCTCAAGCCGACGTCGAACAACAAGGAGTCGGACGTCGAAGGCAACATGAAGGCCGCGGAAGACCTCATTCGCGAGGTCATCCGCATCTCGATGCCGCGCAAGGACGAGCTGATCTACGCCGTGATCGGCGTGCCCGCGCAGGCCGCCATCCACCACAAGGACGCGATCATCAAGGCCGCGCGCGAGACCGTGGACTCGGTCATGCTGTGCTCGGAGCCGTTCGCGGTCGCGTACGGCCTCGACATGCTGGACGACGTCCTCGTGATCGACATCGGCGCCGGTACGACCGACTTGTGCCGGATGCACGGCACCATGCCGGAAGACGCCGACCAGATCACGAACACGTTCGCGGGTGACTACGTCGACAACCAGCTCTCCGAGCTGATCCGGAAGAAGCACCCCGAAGCGCAGTTCTCGATCCAGATGATCCGCTCCATGAAGGAGAAGTACTCGTCGGTCGCCGAGAACATGACGCCGGTCATCGTCGAGCTGCCGGTCAACGGCAAGCCGGTGCAGTTCGACTTCACGAAGGAGATGCGCCAAGCGTGCCTCTCGATCGTGCCGCCGATGGTGCAAGGCCTCGGCCAGCTGATCTCGACGTTCGACCCCGAGTTCCAGCACCGCCTGAAGAACCGCGTGCTGCTCGCCGGCGGCGGCAGCATGATCAAGGGTCTCGACATCGCGATCGAGGAAGAGATGAAGAAGATCCTCGGCAGCGGCAAGGTCATCCGCACCGAGGAGCCGATGTACGGCGGCGCGAACGGCGCGCTCAAGGTCGCGCACGACATGCCGGCCGAGTACTGGGAGAAGCTGAAGTAACCGGGATTCGAGCGGAGCTCGAATCCCGAGAGAACGCGGCGGTCGCGACCGAAAAGGGGGCGGCCGCCGCGCGTCTTTTCCGTCGGCGCCGGCGCCACGCGAGGATCCGGATCGCTCGGACGCTACGCTCTCTGCTCCGCATGGTGGACCGGTTCGTGGCACGAAGAGAGGCGCGCGGAGCGCTCGCGCCGTGCTGCGTGCTCGCCGCGGTCGCCGCCGCCGGCGGAGCTGCCGTCGCGCAGTCGACGTCGCGCGTCAGCTTGCGCTCCGACGGACTGCAGGAGCGCCGCGACAGCCAGGCGCCGTCGATCTCCGCCGACGGTCGCTACGTCGCGTTCGAGAGCCTCGGCGCCTCGCTCGTGCCCGGCGACACGAACGAGTGCATGGACGTCTTCGTGCACGACCGCGAGCTCGCGACCACGGTGCGGGTGAGCGTCGATTCGGACGGCCGGCAGGGCACCGCCGACAGCCGCTCGCCGTCGATCTCCGCCGACGGCCGGTTCGTGGCCTTCGAGAGCCGCGCCCAGCTCGTCGAGAGCGTGCCCGCCGCCGCGATCTACGTGCACGACCGCGAGACCGGCGAGACCACGATCGTCAGCGTCGACTCGAGCGGTCGCCCCGCGAGCCGACCGAGCTCCAGGCCCTCGATCTCCGCCGACGGACGCTACGTCGCGTTCGAGAGCACGGCGGGAAACCTCGCGCCGAACGACACGAACGGGCTCTCCGACGTCTTCGTGCACGACCGCGAGACGTGCAACACGATCCGCGCGAGCCTCAACTGGCGCCGCGTCAGCGCGCGCGGCTCGAGCGGTTGGCCGGCGATCTCGGGCAACGGCCGGTACGTGGCTTTCGTCAGCGACGCGGACACGTTCGTCTACGGCGACACGAACAAGGTCGACGACGTCTTCGTGTACGACCGCGAATCGAAGCGCACGACGCGCGCCAGCGTCGGGTGGGACGGCCGCGAGTCGAACGGGCCGAGCTTCAGGCCGGCGATCTCGTTCGACGGCCGATTCGTCGCGTTCGCGAGCGACGCCGACAACCTCGTCGAGCACGACCTCAGCCAGCGCGACGTGTTCCTGCACGACCGCCAGACGAGCGAGACGCGCATGGTCAGCGTCGACTCCTTGGGAAGGCGCGGCGACCTGCAGAGCAGCGCGCCGTCGATCTCCGGAGACGGCCGTTGGATCGCGTTCCACAGCTCCGCGACGAACCTCGTGGCCGGAGACGCGAACGGCGTCGACGACGTCTTCCTGCACGACACGGAGACGTACAGCACGTCGCTCGCCAGCCGCTCGACGAGCGGCGAGCTCGGGGACTCGTTCAGCTACGGCCCGTCGATCTCCGCCGACGGCACGTGCGTCGCGTTCACGAGCCGGGCGAAGAACCTCGCGGGCGGCGACACCAACGGAGCGTGGGACGTGTTCGTGTTCGACGCGCGTCCGGTCGAGCCGCCGTGCACGGCGTATTTCGCGGACCGCGACGGGGACGGCTACGGGAATCCCAACGCGCGCGTGTACGAGATGGCCCCGCGCGCCGGATACGTCTTGGACGACACGGACTGCGACGACCGCGATCCGGCGGTGCATTCGGGAGCGCTCGAGCGCTACGACGGCCTCGACGACGACTGCGACGGCGAGATCGACGAAGGCTTCGTCGGCACCGCGTGCTCGGCGGTCGCGAACAGCCTGTCGTGCGAGCCGGTGGTCTTCGCCCACGGTGCGGCGAGCGCGACCGGGGCGACGACGTTCGAGCTGGGGATCGAGTCGCTGCGGAATGATACGTACGGGTTCGTCGTGTGGGGGCGCGGCGGCGTGTCGATCCTGGAGCTCGCTCCCGGGCCGTGCGTGTCACCGAGCCTGCGGTCGCAGCTCGTCCGTTCGATCGGCAGCTCGGGATCCGCCGCGGATTGCTCCGGCCACGTTCGATTCACGTTTGGACCACGCGAAGTGGGCCGCTCGGATTGGGCGCCGTCTACCGTGTTCCACGCGCAGTACGTCGGCCGCGACCGGAGCTACGCGCCGCCGCGTGGAGCGGTGGTCGTCTCACGTGCCCTGTGGTTCGTGGTAGCGCCCTAGTCCCGCTGCGATACTCTCTTCGCGCGAGCGCAGGCTCGCGTCCACCCCGGCTCGCCCATCCATCACGACATGATCTCCGCGATCCTCCTGACAGCGTTCCCCGCCCCGTACTTCGCTCCCGCCGCCCGTTCCGAAGCGACCCTGGTCGCTCTCGACGCGACCGACGACAAGATCGCCGCCGCCGGAACCGACATCGCCAAGCTGCTCGAGCTCGCGTCGTCGTTCGAATCGACCGGCGCGCCCGAGAGCGAGACGAACCGCATCTACAAGCGCGTGCTCGAGCTCGATCCGAAGAACGAGGTCGCGCACAAGGCGCTGCGCCACCAGTTCTACGACGGCAAGTGGTTCGACAGCTTCGCGGAGATGTCGAAGTACAAGCGCGAGGAAGACGCGCGGATGAAGGAGAAGGGCCTCGCGCGCTGGAAGGACCAGTGGGTGCCCCAAGCCGACGTGCCGTTCATGAACATGGGGTGGGTCAAGGACGAGAAGGGCGCTTGGGCCAATCCCGTCGAAGTCGCGCGCGAGAAGCAGATCGCGGAGTGGAAAGCCGCGGGCCGCACGTTCCGCGCGGACGACAACAGCTGGATTGCGCCGGAGGACAACGCGAAGTGGGCCGCGATCCAGTGGAAGTGCGGCGAGGAATGGCTCGACACGGCCAAGGCCAACGAATACCACTCGCGCATCGGTCAATGGTGGCAGCTCGCGGGCGAGCACTTCGTCGTGTGGACGACGTGCGATTGGGACAGCGGCAACCTGGCGCGCTGGCACGCGGACAAGACCCACGCCGACCTCTTCCGGCTGTTCGGCGTCGCTCCCTCGAAGAAGCCGCACTTCATCGTTCTGAACAGCCTGACGCAGTACAACTCCGTCGCCGGCAACACGCCGCAGATCCCCGAGATCGAGGGCTACTCCTCGCTGCACGGCGCCTACTTCGCGGACAACTACTTCGACGTGCGCGCGACCCCGCCGCAGTTCCTCGGCGCCGGCGTGAGCTACTGGGATCGCAAGGATCCGAAGACGGACCCGTGGGGCGTCTTCTGGCTGCGCTGGGCGGCTGCGCAGAGCTACGTCGAGGCGATCGATCCGTCCTGGGCCGCGATCGGCGAGCGCATCGCCGCGGGAGCTCGCGACGCGCAACCCAACGCCGCGCCGTTCTGGAACGAGAAGAAGGTGCCGCGCTGGCTGCGCTACGGAGCCGCGATGTACGTCGAGCGCTTCATGAAGAACCCGCTGGCCGTCGAGGGCGCGAACCCCTGGGACCTGCGCGAGTTCGCGTTCGGTGAGGTCAAGAAGAACGGCGGCCTGCGCAAGCTCGAGCAGGTGTTCGCGTTCGCGCTGGACATCAACGACATCCCGGGCTCGAGCCGCCTCTACGAGGAAGCGGGAGTCGTCGTGTCGTACCTGCTCGACGGCGCGGAGGGCAAAAAGGAGCTCGCGGCGAAGCACGAGGCCTTCAAGACCGCGCTGAAGTCGGGCACCAAGGCGCAAGCGACCGAAGCCGCGCAAGCGTTGCAGGCCGAGCTGATCAAGCTGGAGCCGGAGATTCGCAAGTTCTCGGGACTGTGAACGTACGGAGTCAGGTGTCTTTCCACCGGGTTGCATCTGCGCAGGCACGCGCCGCCGCGACGCGACGGCGGGCCGAGTCTGGCCCTGAACTCGTCGCCAACATGTCAGACACCAAGCATGCCAATCGCTTCCCGTACAACGGATCGCCACGAACCAAGCGGGCGTGACGCGAAACCGCTCGGGACACTGCGCTCGTGGACATGCTGCAACGCGCGGCAATCTCGTCGATCGTCGCTCCGCAGAACAGACGTAGCAAGACTGCGCGACCGTGCTGCCAGCCATCCGCCGCTGGACCGCTCGTGGCGAGACGCCAAGGGCCAGTTTGGGCTTCGGCGCCATCGATCACGGTGAGCGCGTGCTCCGCTTCGCACACAGGTAGTCCGACCGCGGTGCCGTCGCCGAGCGCGGCTTTGCGCAACATCCAATCGAGAACGCGCTCCGGCGCGGCATCGATCAGCGAATCGAGGGCTTCGTCAGCGGTTCCGGTGCTGAACAGTCGCTGATACACCCAGCTGGAGACGCTCGCGGGCGTGTGTCGATGCAGGACTTCCGAATAGTCCTCGAAGCAGAACGCGTTCTTGCCGGCACGTTGCTTCACGAGCGATTCGACCCAACTTCTCGCGAGCCATGGAGCACCGTGTCCGCGCCAGTGAGCGCAAGCAGACGCGAACGGATAGTGCTGTACGGACTCGACGAGTCGAGCTTCGATCGGATTGCGGTCGATGTATCGGAGCACGGCCACGCGGTAGCTCTCAGTCGTGACTCGGCGCGAGCAGTAACGTCCTCGGAAGAGCGGTCCATCGCGCCTCCGAGCTCGATTGAACCAGCGGACGTACCCATTCTGAATGCGGCGCATCGCCTCCCCGACGTCGCCTGAGGTGCTGTGCACGAGCAAGTGAAAATGCGTCGGGAGGATCGCGAACGCATGCACCTCCAGCCTGCCTGAACGGACCGCGTGCGCGATCAGCGCCATGAACATGCGCATGTCGGTTCGAGTCTCGAAGACCGTCCGACGCGCCAATCCGCGATTCATTACATGATGCCAAGCTCCGACCTCGTCCTGCCGACTGCGGCGTGCCACTGCGTTCCTCGAAACTGTCGACCGTGCAAGTACCCAACGGTTGCGCCGCCACACCGCGGCCGCCGTCGTCCGCGCGCTGGACCCGGTGGAAAGACACCTGACTCGGTACTACCGAAGCGCGGCCTCGGCCTCGCGCCGCCAGCGCATCACGTCCGAGCGCTCCCACGCGGACTCGTCGCGGCCGACCTGCGATCGCCACTCCACCATGCCCCGCTCGTAGCACTCGCGTGCGGCGTCGACTCGGCCGAGCTTGCTGTGGATCAGCGAGCGCATGAAGTCGAACGCGTTGGGAGTGACGATGACGCCCGAGGGCGGAGCGAAGTGGCCCTCGATCGCCGCGAGCGCGCCCTGCCAGTCCGCGAGCCGGATGTTCGCGACGGTCTTCACGACCCACGTCCAATCGGCCCCGGCACCGAGCTCGCGCTCGGACAGCACGGTCAACACGAACTGCGGATCGCGTTGCGACGGAGTGGAGTGATCGAGCAACGGGTAGAGCAAGGTGACGAGCGCGTCGGGCATCGTCTCGGCCGCGATCGCGTTCTTCAGCTCGTCTCCGGAGGCGAGTCCCTGGTAGTAGCGCAGAGCCAAGACGTCTGCCTGACGGACCGGGTCGTCTTGCAGCTCCAGCGAACGCGTCATGCTCGCGAGCGCACCCGCGTAGTCGCCGAGCTGCAGCCGCGCCCAACCCAGTCCCCAGTGCGCCTCCGGGTGCGTCGGATTCGATGCGACGCACGCGCGAAAGGCCCCCGCGGCATCGGTCAGCTTCCCCAAGAAGTACAGCGCGTCCGCCGCGCCGATCTGCGCGCTCACGTCGTCGGGCCGCAGGGCGAGCGCCGCGGTCCGGCACATGAGCGCCGCCTCGTACCGCGCCGCCTGCCGATAGATGTTGCCGCCCACCGACTGCAACACGTAGTCGCCCGGATACAGGTGCACGGCTTGGTCGTACATCCGGTACACGTCGGGACGGTGCTCGGGGTAGTCGTCCCACAGCGCGGCGGAGAGCACCCAGATCGAGCCGGGCGCGAGCTTCGCGAGGTTCTCGGGCGCGGCGAGCTCGAGCATGACCGCGCGGTCGCTCGCGCTGATCGCGTCGCGCATGCGCTGGCGCAGCGGATCGGGATCGAGGTCCTTCGCGAGGTAGAAGAGGTTCTCGGCCTGCGTCGAGCGCGACCCGTGGGCCTTGCGGCGCAGTCGTCCCCAGTCGTCCAGCGCGAGCGCCACCTCTTCGGCGATGTCGCGCTCGCGGATGCGCTTCATGGCCGGCACGAAGTCCTCGCCTTCGAGGTCGACGCCGTAGTCGTGGAACGCCCGCGCGAACGCCGTGTCGAGCTCGCGCTCGCGCAAGGGGTTGCCGAGCGCGGTGACCTGCTCGAGCCGTAGCTGGACGAGGCGCTCGCGCAGCGTCTCGTCCTGCTCGACGAGCGCGCGCTCGCGCTCCGCGGCGCCGAGATCCTGCTCCGCTCGCGCGACGAACGCGCGCGCGCGCTCGATCAGCGCGGCGTCCGCTTCTCCCGTCTCCGCGATCCCGAGCGCGCGTCGCGCCGACTCGAGCGCTGGCTCGGGCTTGCCAACCTGCGCGAACTGGATCGATTCCCCGTGGGCGGCATCGACGGCGGCGCGCGTCTGCTGCGCACGCTGCTCGCGCTCCCGCCCGACGTACCACCATGCGCCGCCGCCGAGCGCGATCGCGGACACGATCGTTCCGGCGAGAGCGAGCGTCAGCCGTCTCGCGCGGCGCTCCTCCGCGGCCTTGATGCGCGCTTTCTCCGCGGCGAGCTCGGCCTTCTGCGCGCGTTCCTCGACCGAGGCCAAGTACTCGTGCACCGCCTGGGCGACGTCGGCGGCGTTCGCGAGCCGCGCGGCGCGCGCAGGCGTCAAGCAGTTGAGGCACAGCTTCACGAGCGCCGCGTCCGCGTCGCAGGCCTCGAGCCGCGCGCGCGCGGGATCGAGCAGCGCGCGCGCGGCCTGCGTCAGGTTCGTGAGCCC
>CAZQHA010000138.1:0-10009 GCA_964592795.1 uncultured Planctomycetaceae bacterium
AAGCCGCGGTGGTCTCGCAGTTCGATCACCTGAAGGGCTCGGGGTTCGATCTCGACGAGCTGTGGCGCCACGCGATCGTCACCGGACAAGTGGCGAGCTTCCTCGCGCGGCGGACGAAGCGGCCGACGGGGATGACGCCCGAAGAGGTGTACACGTGCGGCCTCCTGCACGACCTCGGCCGCGTGGTGCTCCTCGAGAACATGCGCGATCCTTTCCTGGAGACCGCGCGCCGCTCGCAGCTCGAGAACATGCCCGCGCACGTGTGCGAGGAGCAGGCGTTCGGCTTCAACCACGCCGACGTCGGCGCGCTCGTCGGACAGCACTGGGGGCTACCCGCGCCGGCGTGCGCGGCGATCCAATTCCATCACGGCCCGCGCGAGGCCGTCGCGCGCGACCCCGGCGTCGCGCTGGTCGCGAACTCGAACCTGCTCGTCCACCGCGCGTGCGACGGCAACTTGACGGCGGCCGCGAGCACGTTCGACGAGGCGACGCTGCGGATCCTGGGGCTCTCGGGCACGGACGTCACCGACGCCGTCACGTTCGTCGAGCAGTCGCTTTCCGCGGTCCAAGTCTGACGCGGCGCTCGATCGCGTCGATTCGCGCGAGTTGGGCCTGAAAACCGGCCTTTCTCGGAGCGCCGGTTCGCCCGGTATGAGGGCCTGGGATAGCTTTGTTCCGGAGGACTTCCCCACGTCCTCCGCCGCCCCCCCAGCGCCATGACCCCCGAGAACCTGCTCCGTGCGATGTGCGAGCGCCACGGCCTCCCGCCGGAGTACGGCGCTCGCTTGATCCCCCTCGTCCGGCGCGCCATGGAGTCGCCGGACGAGGTGCGGCAGCGGATCCTGGCCCTCGTCGACGGAAACCTGGCTCAGTGCGCACGCGGCGAAGACGGCGGCGCGAGCCTGTGGCGCGACCTCGACCACGAGGTGCTCCTCGCGGTGGCGCGCGTCCTGCACGACTGGTCGCCCTCGGAGCCCCTGCTCGATCTGGGACCGAACCTCGGCGGGCTCACGGGCCTGGGCACCCCGGACGACGGCCCTCAGTAGCGCGCCGGCCGGAAAAGCTTGCGGGCGGCCCCGACCGGGACCGCCCGCTTGACTCTCGTCGAAGGTCGCTCGGCTACGACTTCTTCTTCTTCTCGCCCATCATCACCTCGACGGGCGCGCTCGTCCCGTCTTCCTTGACGACGATCTCGAACTTCTTCGACTTGCCGAACTTCTCGTGCCAGGCCTCGGCCTTGTACGTGCCGGGCTTCAGGCCTTCGATGCTGAACGTTCCGTCGGCCTTCGTGACGGCGTAGTACGGCGTCTCGGTGACGAAGATCCAGGCGTTCATCCACGGGTGGATGTCGCACTTGATCTCGATCTTGTCCCCCTTCGCGAGGGTCTGCTCTTCCTTCGAGCCGGGCGCGATCGTCTTGTTGAACGAGTCGTTCTTCGACGCGTACGTGTGCACGTTGTGCGACACCTGGTCCGAGTTCAGGAAGCCGACTTTCGCTCCGACGGGCGCGACGAGGATGTGCGGCTCGAAGTGACATTCCTTCTGGTCGATGTGGAGCGGCTCGGCCGGGACCTTGACGGTCGCGCCGTCGACGTCGACGGTCACGACGACGTTCGCGATGCCGTCACCGTCGCCGATCAGGATGCTCGGATCCTTCGCGTCGACGGTCTTGCCGTCGGCGCAGCAGCCTTTCGACTGCTCGGGTGTGATCGTCAGGGGTTTGAGCTCGGGCTTCTTGCCCTCGAACTTGATGCGCCCGGTGGCGGTTCCCTGAACCGGGGCCGCGCTGCGGGTCGCAGCGGCGGTGGCGATCGCGGCGACGGACGCCACGGCAACGCCGATGGCGACGCTGGTGAATCTCTTCATGGTCGACTGAGTCCTCTGAGTGTTGGCGGACAGGACGCGGACCCCGCGGGCCCGCGAGTGCCTGGACCTGGGGTTACTGCGATATAGGAGCGAGCCGGTCCAGGTTGAACAACCAATCCAGCACGGCCTGCACCTGGTCGTTGTTGGAGGAATTGGGATAGACCTGCTGGTACTGCGGCGGGTCGCCGAGGAAGTTCGCCGGCATCGACGTGCCCGGGTACGTGACGGCCGGATTCCACAGCCACTCCTCCGTCCAGTCCTCGCGCAATCGCTCTCGGACGCGCGCGAGGTCGGGGCCCCACGAGATCGGAGCTTCCTTCTGGTCGGGAGGCGCGCCCTCGTGGAAGTGGCACTGGTGGCAGTTCGGTCCCTTGACCCCCACGGTCTCGCCGAGGCGCACCGGGTCGCCGCTTCCGTTGGCGTGCTTCGCTCGCGCGGCGAGATACGTCGGCGACCGGCGCGCGACGCGCTCGTGCGCGGCGTTGACCGGTCCGGACATGTGGAACTTCTTGCTCTCCGCGTATGCCATGAGCTTCGCGAGCCCGGCTTCGGCGTCGCCCGCGGAACCGCGCTCGATCCCCGCGAGCGCGCGCGGTTCGAGCTCCGCCGCCTTGGCGACCTCCTCGATCGGGACCGGATCGAAGCCCTTCTTCTCCGCGAGCACTCTCGGCCAGACGCGCTCGCCGTCCGGCTCGTCGAGCTCGAGCCCGAGCGCCGTGCGGAAAGCGCGCGCGAATCGCGACGGCCACTCGCGGCGCGACTTGTACGCGAACGAGTCCGCGATCGCGCCGGCTTCGCCGGGCCGGTACGTGAACGTCGGCATGCGCACGCGCATCTGCTCGCGCAGCGGCATCGGATCGTTCAGGAACTCGTAGAACCAGTCGCGCTGGAGCTTGTGCCCCTCGTTGAACAGGACGGGCGGCGCGAACGTCCAGCGCACCTTGTCGTACGGCTCCTCGGTGTAGTTGCGGAACTTTCCGTCGACGTCCTGCACCTTGCCTTCGCCGTCGGGATCGGCCGTGACCGACGAGACGGCTTCCTCGGGATCCGACGCCTCCGCGTCGAAAGTCTCGACGCCGTGGAAGTAGTAGTCCGTCACGTGGCGCACGAACTTGCCGCCCTTCGGCGGATGCACGGCGACGAGGTTCTCGCGCTCGACGAAGAGCGTCTCGCCCGGCGCGCCGAATTCCGGCGCGGGGCCGAGGAGGCGCATCCCGATCTCCTCGATCTCCTCCTCGTTCTCTTCCTCGTACGACTTGATGTACGTCTCGAGCGCCTCGAGCGAGACCATCTGGGGCGGCATCGTCGCGCTCTCGAACGCGAGGAGCTCCGCTTCGACCGTGTGCTCGTGCCCGTCCTCGCCCTTGAACGTGACCGTGCCCGGATCGACGACGTGGCACGCCATGCAGTTCTTCTGCCGGATCGCGCGCAGGCCGGCGTCGAGCGACGCGGTCTCCGCGGTCGGGACCATCTTCGCGAGCTGCACTTCATCGTCGACGAGCCCCAGCACGAACGTCGACAGCTTCTTCACCTGATCGTCGGTGAAGGCGAAGTACGGCATGCGCAGCTTCTCCTTCGGGTTCTTGATCTTCTGCAGATCGAAGGAGCGCGGCGCGTGCAGCTTCCGCTCGAGCCAACCCTCGCGGTAGTGGTGGTTCAGGACCGGCCGACCGCCGAGCGGGACCTGGTACGCGAAGCCGAAGTCGAGCTTGTCGACCGTCTTCGAGCCCCAGTTCGAGAGCTCGGTTCCGATCGGCATCATGTCTTCCATGCCGGCGATGTCGTGGCACGAGTAGCAGCCTTGGTGCATCACGAACTGCTCGCCGACGGCGACCTTCAGCTTTTCGAGGTCGTTCCACGGGTGCGCGGGAACCTCCCCGGCCAGACGGCGCGCGATCTCGCCGCGCCCGGACTTGCTGAAGAACCAGCGCGCCTGCTCGCGCAACGTCTCGGGATCGATCTGGCTGGCGTGCTCCTTCCATCCCTCCGGCACGTCGCGGAACGTTCCGTCGGGGTCGTCGAGCATGTAGGCGGTGATGTCGGCGGCGTCCTGGTCGGAGAGCCGCAAGTTCGGCATCCGCGTGTCCGGCCAATACGCGGCGGGATCCTTGATCCACCAGTAGAGCCACTCCTTGTTCAGCTTCGTGGCCACGCCGCGCAGGTTCGGTCCGTGCTCGTTCGTCCCCTCGCGCTCGAACGCGAGGTCGTGCGTCTTCGGCGTCGTGCCCTCGTACGGCGCGGTGTTGTGGCACGCGAGGCAGCCCGACACGCGGAACACCTCGCGACCCCGCGCGGCGTCGCCCTCCACCGGCACCGGCGGGAGGTCGCGCTTCGGCGCGCGGTCGAGCAGGAACGCGGTCACCGCGGCGATCGCGGTGTCGTTCCATTGCTGGCCCTTGATCTCGGCGCCCTCGCCGTAGTTCGCCTTCGCGATCACATCGTCGGGCGCGAAGTTCTCGAGGTGGAAGATCTGCGGCATCCACGTCGTCGGCCGGAACGCCTTGGGGTGCTCGATCCACGACGCGATGAACTCCGGGTGCAGCTTCGACTGGAGGTTCTTCAGCGACGGACCGGGCTTGCGGTTCGTCGGGAACCAATCGACCTTGTGGCAGGAGTAGCAGCCGTACTGCTCGAAGAGCCGGTAGCCCTCGCTGACCCGCGGCGCGTCGTCGGCGATCAGCTCCATCGACGTCTTGTGGCACTGCACGCAGCTCGCCTCGACGTTCGCGTCGGCGAGCATCGGGTAGTCCCAGTGGTGCTGCTTGTGCCAGTGGTACTGGTCCTGCCAGCGCGCTTCTTCCTGCTCGTCGGACGGGCGGTGGTCGGCGCGGATGAAATCGAGCGCTTCGCCCGCGCCGCGGTGGCAGATCGTGCAGCCGACGTCGCGCATCGGGTGCGGCGACTTCGCGGTGAGGTAGAGGTCGAGGTTCGGGTGGGCGCGCAGCGGCTCCTGGTCGGTGTCCTCGGCGAAGTCGGCGCGGTCGATCGCCGCGTGGCACGTCTGGCACATGTCGACGCGCTTCGTCTTCGTGAAGTTGAGCTCGAACGTCAGGTTGTCGAGCACGGTCTTCTCGACCTTCAAGCTCGGACCGATGAAGTCGAGCCCGGGCGCGTCGCGCAGCAGGTTCGCGGCGATCACGGCCTTGTCGGTCGGTTGCAGCGTCTCCTTGCGCTTGCGCAAGAGATCGAGGTCGCGCGTGCCGACGGTCAGCGCCTTCTCGGATTCGGTGACGCCCGCCGTGAGCGCATCGACCCTCTTCTGCGCGGCCTTCACGAGGCCTTCGGCTTCCTCCTTGCGGAAGCTCGTGACGTTGACCGACTCCAGCGCGGCGTCGATCTTGTGCTGATCCGCGGTCGGATCGCCGAGCTTCGTGCGGTGCTCCTCGACGAGGTAGCGCACCCAGTCGAAGTCCGCCTTCGCGAACTTCGCTTCCTGCTCCTTCACGTAGAGCTCGCCGTCGAGCTTCTCCTGCTCGGCCCGCGCGGCGTCGAGCTCCGCTTGCCTCTTCGCCAGATCGCTCTTGGCGCTCTCGACGGCGGCGTTGAGCTCCGCCTCGCTCTTCTGCGCCGCCTCGTCGTGGAGCTTCTCGATCTGCGCTTCCGTCTTCGCGATCTCGATGCGCCGGAGCTCGCGCTGGTACTTCTTCCAGGGCGCGTTCCAGTCCTCGATCATCATCCAGACCGTCGCCGCGAGCATGGCCGCGCTCGAGAACAAGAACCACTTGTTCAGGCTCGAGGTGAGATAGTGCGTGTCGCCGCGATCCGCCATGGTGCGTCAGGCCTCGATCACACGTTGAAGAACCACTCTGGGATCCCGATGATGTACTTCAGGTTCACGGTCCAGCGCAGCACCATCTTGATCGGCACCAGCGCGAACCACAGGAACAGGTGCATCATGATGTTGTAGCGCATCGGTCCCAGGTCCTCCGCCATCTTGCGGAAGAGGGTCTTGCCCAGGATCGGTGGCAACAGCACGAAGAACCCCAGGGTCGACACGATGCCCGGGAGCTCGCGCATCAGGATGTTGTCGGGACGCCGCTGGTCGAGCCAGTGGATCCAGAAGTACTCCGACAGGTCGACGTTGACCGACGGCTCGAGCTTGTGCAGGTCCCAGTACTCGAACGGTCCGAAGAACGACCAGTTCGGTCCGCGCAGGAACGTGCCCATGATGACGAGCGACACCCACAGGAGCAGGAAGCCGGTCCAGAAGAACGACACGGCGAACGGGCGCTCGTTGAACGTGTAGTAGCCGTTGCCCTTGGGATTGCGGTCGAGGTAGGGAATCGCGCACAGGCCGACGATGATGAAGCTCGGCAGCAAGACGCCCGCGATCCACGGGTCGAAGTAGACGAGCAGCTCCTGCAGCCCGAGGAAGTACCACGGCGCCTTCGACGGGTTCGGCGTGCGCGCTTGCGACGCGGGCTCCTCGAGCGGCGCCTCGATCGCGACGCTCCACACGGTGAGCAGCGCCGTGAAGAGGACGAGGCAGATCAGCTCGGTGTAGACGAGGTCCGGCCACACGAAGACTTTCTGCTTGCTGAGCTCGGCCTCGAGCGTGGCCTCGCCCCGCTTCGTCCGCTCGTCGTTGATGACCGCGCGGCGCAGCGACAGCCACGAGAAGAAGACGACGCTGGCGAGGAGGATCACGATCGGGACGTTGTCCGGCTTCGTGATGATGATCTTGAAGTTCGGGTCGCCGAACGCGAACACGAAGAACGCGACGCCGGCGACGCAGACCGCCAGGAAGACGTACGGGTTCGCGGCGACCTTGCGGAACTTGAGCGTCAGCACCATCAGCACGGTCAGGCCGACCGTGTACGGGATCGGCGCCGAGATGACGTTGACCCAGTGCTTGAAGGTCTCGCCCATCAGAGCGGTCCCGAGATGCCGCCGTCCTTGCGGACGCGCCAGAAGTGGATCGCCATCAACGTCGCCGCCGCGAGCGGGAAGCCGACGCAGTGGAGCACGTAGAAGCGGAGCAGCGTCGCCTCACCCACGAACCGGCCGGAGAGCAGCGCGAAGCGCACGTCGTCGCCGGCGTGGATGAAGTTGAGCCCGCCGAACGAGAGCAGCGCCGCGCCCGGACCCTCGTGCCCGAGGAACGGCGTCGCGCGCGCCATGTTCGTGCCGACGGTGACGGCCCACACGGCGAGCTGGTCCCACGGCAGGAGGTAGCCCGTGAACGAGAGCAGGAGCGTCAGCACGAGAAGGATGACGCCGACGTTCCAGTTGAACTCGCGCGGCGGCTTGTACGAACCCGTGAGGAACACGCGGTACATGTGCAGCCACACGGTGATCACCATCATGTGCGCCGCCCAGCGGTGCATCTCGCGCATGATCCCGATCGAGACGTACTCGCGCAGCGCGAAGATGTCGCGGTACGCGAGCTCCGCCGTCGGGCGGTAATAGAACATCAGCAAGAGCCCGGTGATCGTCTCGACGATGAACAGGAAAAACGTCAGCCCTCCCATGCACCACGTGTACGAGAGCCGGATCCCCGAGCGCCGCACCTTCACCGGGTGAAGGTGCAGGAAGAAGTTCGAGAGCACCGCCAGCGTGCGGTTGCGCGGCGTGTCGGGATAGCCGTGCCGGAAGAGCGACTTCCAGAGCTGCGTGGACCGGACGTAGGCGTAGATCTTTTCCATCAGCTTCGATCGAGCGCCGGTGCGCGCATCGGGGCCGCCGGAAGGGTGCTCATCCGACGAACGTCAGGTAGGCGCCGTCCTGGCTCCACTGCCCCTTCTCTTCCTGATACTTCGTGTTCTTGTCGATCAGGATCTGGCCGTCCTCGGCCAGCGTGATCTTGTAGCGCTCGAGCGGCCGCGGCGCCGGACCCTCGAAGTTGATGCCCGTCTTCTGGAAACCGGAGCCGTGGCAGGGGCACTTGAACTTCTCCTCGGCCTGCAGCCAGTTCGGCGTGCATCCGAGGTGCGTGCAGACCGTCGAGAGCGCGTAGAAGCCCGTCGATTCGCGCACGATCCACAGTCCCCGCGACGCCTTGAAGCGTTCGTCGACGGCGTCGACGGCGAACTCCGACGGGAAGCCGACCTTGAACTGCATCGGCGGCTCGTAGAGCACGTTCGGGAACATGAACCGCGTCAAAGCGCCCAGCCCCGCGACGCTGGCGGCGGTGAACGTCGCCCAGGCGAGGCCGAGCACCGAAAAGAACCCGCGGCGGTTCAGCTCGCCGCGCAGCGGCGAGCGGACCAGCGGGACGGCCTTCGTGTCGGGAGGGGATTCGGGCTTCTGGACTTCGGGCACGGCGCGGTTTGGACTTCGATCCAGGCCCTCGCGGCGCCTGCGATCGTTCGTGAAAACGCGCACAGATTGGCCGAGCGCCACCCGCTTGGCAAGCGTCTTGGATCACTTCTGAACTGACTGGGTTGCGTGTGGATGCCGAACGCGATCTTCGCGCGCGGCAAGCACTTGGGCGATGAACACCCCCGGCGACCGCCGCCGCACCTCGATCGACGCGTGGTCGCGAGGCTTACGCAAACGCGCCCACACGGAACCCAGTCAGTTGGAGTCAGTTGCGCGCGGGCGGACGCCACGCCGCGAGCGCCTTCATGGCGGCCTCGCGCACCGCCAGGTCGCCGTCGCTCTCGGCGATCGCGGCGATCGGCGTCTCGTCCTCCGCGAGCTTGAGCCGTCCCAGCGCGTCGACCGCCGCGATCCGGCTCTCCGTGATCCTGCGCGCCTGCGCGTACTTGCGGGCGTCGACCGCGTGCTCGGCCTCGTACGTTTCCTTTTTCAGGAGCTCGCGCAGGACCCGCGCGCCGGACCCGTCGCCGCGCAGCGAGAGCCCGATCGCCGCGTTCGCGCGGACCTCGAGCGCGCGGTCGTCGAGCGCCCCGACCAGCGCGCGCTGCGACCCCTCGCCGGGGATGCGCTGCAGCGCGACGGCGGCGACGCTCCGCAGGCCGGGGTCGGAGCTCTGCTCGAGATAGCGGACGATCACCGGCAGCGCCCGCGGGTCGCCGAGCGCGCCCAGGTTCGCGAGCGCGTGGAACCGGACACCCTCCGTGTCGTCGGCGTCGACCGGTTCGAGCAGCGATACGAGCTTCGGGACGGCCTCGGGGTCGCCGATCTGTCCAGAGATCCCCGCGAGCACGAGCCGGATCGTCCGATCCTCGGCGGGCGTCGCTTCCCATGCCGCTTGGAGCTTCGGCAGGAAGCGCGCGTCGATCGGCCAGGGGAGCTCGCGGCCTTCGTTGCGCGCGGCTTGGTTCTCGGCGAGCTGTCGCACGAGGTTGAACGCGGCCTGCGTGTGGTCGCCCGCGCCGCCCTCGATCACGCGATCGAGGTTCTCCTCGAGCGTCGCCTCGTGCCCGGCGATCGCGCCGAAGAAGAGGAACACGAGCACGATCGCGCCGACGATCGCCGCCGGCACGACGATCAGCGGGATGAACAGGTTCTTGTACGGGGACGTGCGCTCCGGCGGGGCGCTCCCCTCCTCCGCGACCGATTCGTGCTGCGCGCGCGCCGGATCTGTCGGCTCGGCGCTCATCGCCTCGCCGGCGCGGTCCACGGACGGTCCGACAAGCGCGCCATCTTCGGCAGCTTGCCGACGAGCGGCCGGACGTAGTCGAGGAAAGACGGCGCGATGTCGTTCTGGCCGGAGATGTACTGCGCGTCGAGCGGACGCGTCTCCTTCGCGACGCGCGAGAGCTCGACGACCTCGTAGTCGACGGCGTACTTCGCCTTCGGCTTGCGCACGATCGCGACCGAGCCGTGCGGCGCCTTGCCCTTGAGCGCCGCGCGCGCGGCGACGCGACCGACCTCGCGTGCCTCGCGCGCATCGACTTCCGAGTACAGCCCCGCGAACGAGCGCTGCAGGTAGCCGAACGTGTCGGCGCGGACGCGCAGCTTCTCGCCGAGCTTCTTCTTCAGGTGGTCGGCCAGGAAATCGCCGAGCGCGCCGGAGCCGGAGAGCTGCACGTTCCCGTGGCTGTCCTTCTCCTTGCTCTCGACGATCAGCTTGCCGTCCTTGCCGTGGACGCCCTCGGAGAGCGCGACCAGGCACCGGCCCAGGCGCTTGTACACGCCGTCGACGTCCGCGGCGATCTGGTCGAGGTCGAACACGCGTTCCGGCACATAAACGAGGTGCGGGCCGTCGTCCTCGTGCTGGCGCGCGAGCACGCTC
>CAZQHA010000139.1:0-10002 GCA_964592795.1 uncultured Planctomycetaceae bacterium
GGGCACCGGGGGCGTGCAGGTGACGGCGGCGTGCCTCACGCCCGACGACCGGCTCGCGAGCGGCGACCCGTCGGGCGCGTTGATTCCGCTCGAAGCGCAAGTGCAGATCCTCGGCGGGCTGCTCTCCGAGCGCGCCGACCGCCAATCGAAGAGCCGGCGCGACGATCACGAATCGTGCTTGCGCCAGCGCGCCGTCGCCGAGATCACGATCGTCACCTGCGCGCTCGCGCTCTCTCCGGCGGGCGAGCGGCCGGGCGCGCACGTGTTCGAGCACGCGCGGGAAGCGCACGCGTACGAGCTCGAGCTGTCCCTGCATCGCTGGGGGAGCGACATCGACGGCAGCGGCGGCTGGGACACGACGCTCTCGGCCGAGCTGAGCCCGGCGACGCTGCTCTTCGGCAACCCGCGGTTCCCGGCCTGGCCGATGGAGCGGCAGCTGGCGTTGCGCGCCGAGATCGGCCGCGTGCTCGCGACCGTCGCGCAGGCCGAGATGCCCGGATTCGAGCCCTGGCCCGACGTCGCGCCCGAGATCGCGCGCGCGAAAGACGACCCGCGGCGACGCTGGTACCTGCGCGCGATCCAGTACGCGCAGTACGACGCGCTCAGCAAGGAGCAGGGGCGCCTCGGCGCGAAGCTTCGCGAGCGCGCCGGCGCGGATCCGACCGACCTCGACCCCGCGCTCCTGCAGCGGCTCGAGGAGATCCAGATGGCGATCCGCGAGCTCAGCCAGCTCTTCGCTCGCCCGGACGCGGAAGAGGAGTCGCTCAAACCCACGTTCCCGTCGATGTGGGCGCTCTCGCTCGCGCGCGACTCGACCGACGAAGGGCAGAGCGAAGCGGCGCGCGCGCTCGCGCGGCGCATGCGCGACGACGTCGAGCGCTCCGGTGTCGCGCGGCGCTACGTCGGCGGGCTCGAGCTCCTGGCCGAGATCGAGATGGCGATCGGCTCGTCGCACACGCAGGACGACGAGCCGTCCGAAGCCGAGGTCGAGCTGTCGAAGGCCGTCGAGCGGCTCGAGGCGATCGAGTCGCTCCTGCGCGAGCGGGGCGTCGGACTCGACGGTCTGGCGCGCGTTCAGCTCCTGCGGCGCAGCGCGCTCGTCAGCCTGGCGGTGAACGCCAACGTGAAGCAGAAGGACCAAGAGAAGGCCGACGCCTACTTCGAGCGTGCGTGGGAGATCGCGCAAGACGACTTCATGCGCGTCCTGCGCGCGTGCTACTTGGCGCGCGCGGGCAAGAGCGACCCGGCGCGCGCGATCTTGCGCGAGGTCACGCCCGGGCCGGGCACGCACTACAACATGGCGTGCACGTATGCGCTGCTCGGCGAGAAGGCGCTCGCGCTCGAGTTCCTGAAGCGCGAGTTCGAGGAGAACCGCCAGAGCGCCGGCGCGCTCGCGAAGCAGCGCGCATGGGCGCGGACCGACCCCGACCTGACGTCGCTCCGCGGGGATCCGGCGTTCGAAGCGATCCTCCGCGAGCGCTGACATGCCGAGCGAAGCGCGACCTCGCGATTCCGACACCGGCGGCGCCGTGCTCCCGGCGTGGTCGATTCGCGCCGGCGGGGCGCTGGACGCGGGCCGCGTGAAGGTCAGCGGCAAGGGACGGCGCTGGCTCGCGACCGGACACCCGTGGGCGTTCCGCGACGACGTGACGGCGAGCGAGGCGGAGCCGGGCGCGCTCGTGCGGGTCGACGGACCGAACGACGAGCTCCTCGGCTGGGCCGTCTACAGCTCGAGCTCGCGCATCGCGCTGCGGATGCTCACGCGCGAGGCGACGCCGCCGGACCGCGCGTTCTTCGCCGAGCGCGTGGCGCGCGCGTGGCGCTACCGCGCGGAGCTCGGCTACGCCGAAGCCGACGGCGCGTGCCGCGTGATCGCCGGCGACGCCGACGGTTTGCCGGGGCTCGTCGTCGATCGCTACGGCGCGGTGCTCGTGCTCCAGAGCGGCACGCAGTCCGCGGACCGCATGCGCGAGCTCGCGGTCGAGCTCCTCCGCGAGTCGCTGCCGTTCACACCGCTGTGCGTCGTCGACCGCTCGGACAGCGCGGTGCGCCGGTTGGAGGACCTGCCGCGCCGCATCGAGATCCTGTCCGGCGCGCTGCCGTCGCCACTCGTCGTCCGCGAGGACGTGCTCTCGTACGAGGTCGAAGTGATGCACGGGCACAAGACCGGGCACTACCTGGACCAGCGTGAGAACCGGCGCGCCGCCGCGCGGCACGCTCGCGGAGCGCGCGTGCTCGACGCGTTCGCGTACGACGGCCTGTTCGGCATCCGCGCGGCGCTCGCGGGCGCGAAGTCCGTCACGTGCGTCGACCAGTCCGAAGCCGCCGGCGAGCGCGTGCTCGCGAACGCGGCGCGCAACGGCGTCGCGCACCTCGTGCAGTTCGCGCGCGCGAACTGCATGTCCGACCTGCGCGCCCGCGCTCGCGCCGGCGAGAGCTACGAGCTCGTCGTGGTCGATCCGCCGGCCTTCGCGAAGAGCCGGCGCGAGGTCGCCGGCGCGGCGCGCGGCTACGTCGAGGTGAACCGCCGCGCGCTCGAGCTCGTGGAGCCGGGCGGACGCCTCGTCAGCGCGTCGTGCTCCTACAACGTGTCGGCGCACACGTTCGTCGACTACTTGGCGCGGGCCGCGCACGAAGCGCGGCGCACGGTCTTCCTCGAGGAGCTCGCCGGCGCCGCGCACGACCATCCGGTGCTCCTGACGTTGCCGGAGTCGCACTACTTGAAGTGCGCGTTCCTGCGCGTCGGTTGATAGCATGTCGCGCCCATCGGCGGGACGGGCGGACGTGAAGATCGAGGTCAACGGAGAGTCGCGCGAGGTCGCGGACGGGCTGACGGTCGAGGGACTCGTCGCGGAGCTCGGCCTGCGGCCGGAGATCGTCGCGGTCGAGCGCAATCGCGAGCTCGTCGCGCGCGCTCGGCGCGGCGCCACGCGCCTCGAGCCCGGCGACCGGATCGAGGTCGTGACGCTCGTCGGCGGCGGGTGATGCCCATGTCACACGCGGAAAGCCCCTTCGACGACGAGCCGCTCGTCCTGGGCGATCTCGTCCTGCGCTCGCGCCTCCTCGTCGGGACGGGCAAGTACCGTTCGCCCGAGGAGACCGCGGCGGCGCTCGAGATCAGCGGCACGCAGTGCGTCACCGTCGCGGTGCGCCGCGTGAACCTCGACAAGAGCCAGGGGCCGTCGCTCCTCGACGTGATCGATCGCAAGCGCTACGCGATCCTGCCCAACACCGCCGGCTGCTTCGACGCGGCGACCGCCGTGCGCACGGCGGAGCTCGCGCGCGACGTGCTCGCGACGAAGCTCGTGAAGCTCGAGGTGCTCGGCGATCCGAAGACGCTGCTCCCCGATCCGGTCGGCACGCTGGAAGCGACGCGCGAGCTCGTGCGGCAGGGCTTCCACGTGCTCGTGTACACGTCGGACGATCCGCGGCTCGCGGTGCGCCTGGAGGAGCTCGGCGCGACGAGCATCATGCCCGCGGGGTCGCCGATCGGCTCGGGTCAAGGCGTGCTCAATCCCAACGCGATCCGCATCATCCTCGAGCTCGTGCGCGTGCCGGTGATCGTCGACGCCGGCGTCGGTACGGCGTCGGACGTCGCGATCGCGATGGAGCTCGGCGCGCACGGCGTGCTGCTGAACACCGGCATCGCGTCCGCGCGCGAGCCGCTGCGGATGGCGGCGGCGATGCGCGACGCGTGCTCCGCCGGCCGGCAGGCGTTCCTCGCGGGACGGATCCCGCGCAAGCTGTACGCGAACGCGTCGTCGCCCGAGACGGGCGTGATCGAGGGCGGCCGCTAGAAGGGCGCGCTCGAGCTCGCATGCAGACACCGGCGGCGGAGATCGCGAACGATTGGGCCGTGCGCGCGCAGCTCGGCGCCGTGCTCACGGTGGTCTCGCTGTCGCTCGCGCCGCTCACGATCCTCGTGGCGCGGCGCATCTTCCCCGGGCGCAACGTCGTGTTCGCGCGGTGGGGGTTCTCGCACGTCGCGCTCGTCGTGATGTTCGGGCTCGCGCTCGCGTGGCTGTCGCAGTACGTGTGGCCGCCGCCGTCGGGAGAGATCGACGTGCTGGTCGAGCTCGTGCGCATGACCGCCATGCTCGCCGCGGTCGTCGCGTTGATCGCGCGGTTCGCGCACAAGCTCGATCCCGAGGGGTGGCGCGCGCTGGGCCTGTGGCGCGGGATGCACGCGCGCGCGGTCGCGACCGGGATCGGCGTGTATCTCCTCTGCTTGCCCGGCATCGTGGGGCTGGCGCTCCTGTGGCCGTGGGTCGTGCAGCAGCTCGGCGTCGAGTACGAGCCGCAGGCGCTCGTCGAGGGCTTTCAGACGCTCCCCGAGGACCGGATCGCGATCGTGCTGCTGCTCGGCATCGTGGTGCTGCCGCTCCTCGAGGAGATCCTCTTCCGCGTCTTCCTCCAACCGCTGCTCGTGCAGAACTTCAGCGAGAAGGGCGGCGTCTTGATCACGTCGCTGATCTTCGCCGCGCTGCATGGGGAAAGCGCGTTCCTCCCCGTGTTCGGCTTGAGCGTCCTGCTCGGCGGGGTGATGCTGCGCACGCAGCGCCTGAGCGCGGTGTGGGCCGTGCACGCGCTCCACAACGGCCTGATGTTCGCCGCGCTCGCCGCGTACATGCGCGCGCAGGAGCTCGCCTCGGGATCATGACGTTCTTCCCGCGAGTCGGATTGATGCGGCCGGTCCCCGGAGGCGCGTTCGTCGCGTCGAACGCGATCGTCACGGGTGACGTGACGTTCGGAGCCGACGTCGGCGTCTGGTTCGGCTGCGTGCTGCGCGGCGACGACGCGCCGCTCACGATCGGCGCGCGGACGAACGTCCAGGACCTGACGATGGTGCACGCCGACACGGGCGTGCCGAACACGATCGGCGCGGGAGTGACGATCGGCCACCGCTGCGTGCTGCACGGCGCGCGCGTGGAGGACGGCTGCCTGATCGGCATGGGCGCGATCCTGCTCGGCGGCTCGAGGATCGGCGCGCAGTCGCTCGTCGCGGCCGGCGCCGTCGTGAAGGAGAAGTTCGAGGTGCCGCCGCGCTCGCTCGTCGCCGGCGTGCCGGCGCGCGTGGTGCGCCCCTTGACCGACGACGAGGTGCGCGCGATCGAGAAGAGCGCGGACGGGTACGTGGAGAAGATCCGACTGTACCTCGACGGGCGCGCGGTCTAGACGAGGCCATGGAGCTCGAAGTCGACTACGAAACGAAACGCGAGCGGCTCGCGGCGCGCTTGCGGGAGCTCGAGCGCGTGGCGGTCGCGTTCTCCGGCGGCGTCGACTCGACGGTGCTGCTGCACGCCGCGTTCACCGAGCTCGGCCCGCGCGCCGCCGGCGTGATCGCCGACTCGCCGTCGCTGCCGCGCGCGGAGCTCGCCGCGGCGCGTTCCGTGGCGCAGTCGATCGGCGCGCGTTTGGTCGAGCTCACGACGGACGAGATGGACGACGAGCGCTACCGCGCGAACCGCGGCGACCGCTGCTACTTCTGCAAGTCGGCGCTCTTTCGCGCGATGGAGCCGTGGGCGCGCGCGCAAGGCTTCCGCGCGCTCGCGTTCGGCGAGATCACGGACGACTTGCTCGACGACCGACCCGGTGCGCGCGCGGCACGCGAGTTCGGCGTCGTCGCACCGCTCTCGGCAGCCGGCTTCTCGAAAGAGGATGTGCGCCGTTACGCGCGCGAAGCCGGTCTCGCAGTCGCCGACAAACCCGCGTCCGCATGCCTCGCGTCGCGTCTGCCGGTCGGCACGCAAGTGACGCGCGAGCGCCTCCTGCGCATCGAGGAGAGCGAAGACGCGCTGCGAAAGCTCGGGTTCCGCGTGCTTCGCGTGCGCGATCACGGCGCGGCGGCGCGTGTCGAAGTCGGACGCGATGAGCTCGATCGCGCGATCGGAATGCGCGCGGAGATCGCGAGCGCGCTGTCCGCGCACGGCTTCCCCGGTGTCGAGATCCACGCATACCTTTCACCGATCGAGCGCGCCGCGGCGAGGCGTTAGTCCGCGATCGCCCGCAAGAACGCCCGCACCGCCGTCGGATCCGGTAAGTAAAGCTCCGCGCGGCTCTCGTTCGGCCCCACGTGGATGCTGACGCTGTCCGGCGGCAAACGCGCGAACAGGTCCTCGTCCGTGCGGTCGTCGCCGATCGCGAGCACGAGCGCGCCCTTCTCGACGTCCTCGAGCACCGTGCTCAGCACGAGGCCCTTGTGCACGCCGTGCGGACGCACCTCGATCACCTTGTCGCCGGCGACGACCTCGACGCCGACGTTCGACAGGAGCTCGATCAGGTGCACTTGGAGCTCGCGACCTTGCGATTCGCCGAACTCGGGCTCGGCGCGCCGCCAGTGCCACGCGATCCCGCTCGACTTGTACTCGACCTCCGCGCCCGGCGTGCACTGCGCGAACTCCTCCATGATCGACGCGATGCGCTCCTGCCGCGGCAGCTCGGGCGCCCACTTGCGCTGCCACGCGCTCGTCGGGCTCTGGCGCATCCACAGGCCGTGCTCGGCGTGCAGCCCGATCGGCAGCTTGCCGAACCAGTCCTCGAGCACGTCGCGCGTGCGACCGCTGATCAAGTGGACGCGCGTGCGCGGCTTCCGGTGCAGCGCGTGGAGGATCTCGTAGAGCTCGTCGTCGGGCGCCGCGAGCTCGGGATGCTCGTGGAAGGGGACGAGCGTGCCGTCGTAGTCGAGCAGGATCACGCGCTCCGACGTGTGCCGCAGCCGCTCGATCGCGCGCTCGATCCGCCCCGCGGCGTGCGCCGCGGACATCGGTCCCGCGCGGTGCTCCGAGACGCTCTGCAACGCCTCGAGGAACGTGTCCGACCACCAGCGCGCGTCGTGCGCGAGCACGCGATCGCGCAGCGTCCGCATCCGCTCGCGCCGCTCTTCGCGCGGCATCTCGAGCGCGTGCGCCATCGCCTTCGCGGTGCCGCCGATGTCGTAGGGGTTGACGCGCAGCGCTCCGGCGAGCTCCGACGCGGCGCCGGCGAACTCGCTCAGGATCAGCACTCCGTCCTCGTCGCTGCGCGCGGCGACGAACTCCTTCGCGACGAGGTTCATCCCGTCGCGGATCGGTGTCACGAGCATCGCGTCGGCGGCGCGGTACATCGCGGCGACGTCGCGCTCGCCGAGCGGCCGGTAGATGTAGTGCACCGGCGACCACTTCGCCGTCGCGAACTTCCCTTGGATGCGGCCGACCAGCGTGTCCGTCTCCTGCCGCGAGCGCTTGTACGCGATCACTTCGGCGCGCGAGGGCACCGCGACCTGGATCATGCGGACCTTCTCGCGCAGCGCCGGGTGGTCGACGAGGAGGCGCTCGAACGCGAGCAACCGCCGAGCGATGCCCTTCGTGTAATCGAGCCGGTCGATCCCGAGGAAGATCGAGCACGAGTGCGTCTCGCGCAGCTTCTGCGCCTCGAGTGCGATCTCGGGCTCCTTGCCGAGGCGCGTCCACGCGAGCGCGTCGATCCCCATCGGGAACGTGCCGACCCGCACGTCGCGTCCTTGGTAGCGCGCGACGTCGACGACGGTCTCGACGCCCAGGCCGCGCAGCAAGCTCGACGAGAAGTTCCGCATGAACGACGCCGTGTGGAAGCCGATCACGTCGGCGCCCATCAACCCGCGGAGCAATCGATCGCCGAACGGGAGCGTGCGGAAGATCGACACCGTCGGAAACGGGATGTGCAGGAAGAAGCCGATCCGCGCCCGCGGCAATCGCGCGCGCAAGATCGCCGGCAACGCCATCAGCTGGTAGTCGTGGACCCAGATCAGGTCGCCGTCGCGCCAGTTCGCGACGACGGCGTCGGCGAAGCGCTCGTTCGCGTGCTGGTAAGCGTCCCAGCGGATGTCCTCGAGCGGCACGTGCTCGAGCAGCGAGTGGAAGATCGGCCACAAGAGGCCGTTCGAGACGCCCTCGTAGTACTCCTCGACCTCTTCGTTCGAGAGGTACACGGGCACGAGCCGGCGACGCGTGAGCTCGCCCTCGAGCGTGACGCGATCCGCCGGCGGGAGATCGTCGGTCTTGCCCGGCCATCCGATCCACGCGCTCTCCATGCGGTCGTGCACGGAGCGCAGCCCGGTGGCGAGGCCGCCCGTGCTCGGCTCGACGCGCAGCCCCTCCGCCCGCTTGTGCGCGGTGATCGGCAGTCGATTCGAGACGAGGAGGATGCGGGGCATGGCTCAGGTCCAGGCGCGCACGCGCCCGTCGCGCGCTTCCAGAAGCTCGCCGATGGTCATCGCGGCGTGGATCAGCCCAACGTGCGTATATGCTTGCGGAAAGTTGCCGAGGAGCGCTCCGGTGGCCGGATCGACGTCCTCGGAGAAGAGTCCCACCGGGTTCGCGAACCGCAGCACGCGTTGGAACACCTCCACGGCGTCGCTCAGGCGGCCGGTCAGCGCGAGCGCCTCGGCCCACCAGAACGAGCAGATCGTGAAGGTGCTCGTCGTCTCGCCGAAGTCGTCGAGGTTGCGGTAGCGCATCATCAGCCCGCCGGCGACGAGCCGTTCCTCGTACGCGCGCAGCGTCGACGTGAACCGCGGATCGTGCGCGTCGACGATGCCGAGGGTCGGCAGGAGCAGGTTCGACGCGTCGGGGTGGTGCCCGTCGAGCTGCTGCGTGAAGAACCCGAGCTCGGAGTTGTACGCGCGCTCGAGGAAGGTTTGCCGCATCTTCTCGGCGATCGCGCTCCATTCGCTCGCCGATTGCGCGTCGCCGAAGCGCGCCGCGAGCATCGCCCCGCGCTGCACCGCGACCCAGCACATCGCGTACGAGAACGTGTAGTTGCGCAGGCTCGTCCGGAACTCCCAGATGCTCGTGTCCGGCTGCGGCGCGGCTTCGATCGCCGTCTCGACGAGCTTCTTGACCAGCGGGTAGTAGCTCATCGAGTCGTCGTGCACGATGCGCGGATCGCAGAGGAGCGACTCGAAGCACAGCACGAGCTCACCGAAGAGGTCGTGCTGGCGCTGCTCGCTGGCCGCGTTCCCGACGCGCACGTAGCCGTTGCCGCCGAATCCGGAGAGGTGAGGCAGCATGAGCTCCGCCAGTGAGGTCTCGCCGCCGATTCCGTACACGGGTTGGATGGGGCCGCCTTCGACGACGTCGCGGAGGAAGCGCAAGAGCGCTTCGCCCTCGTTCACCTGGCTGAGCCGCCGCAGCGCCTCGACGACGAACGCCGCGTCGCGCAGCCAACAGTAGCGGTAGTCCCACGTCCGCTGCGTGTGCATCGCCTCGGGGATGCTGGTCGTGGTCGCGGCGATGATCGCACCCGTGTCGTGGGAAGCGTGGAGCTTGAGGCACAGCGCGGAGCGCAACACCGCGTCGGCCGCGAACGTGGGCAGCGCGCACGTCTTCGCCCACGCGCGCCAGCCGGCGACGGTCAGGTCGAGCTCACGCGCGACGCTGGCGAAGTCGCGCAGCTCCGAAGGCCGGCCGTACGACAGGACGAAGTACGCCGGCTGCGTCAGCGCGAAGTCGCGCCGGTTGAGGATGTACGGCAGCGGGATGTTCGTCGAGAGGAACAGCGGCGCCGCGCCGCCGCGCACCTCGATCGCGTCGCCCGACTCGAGCACCTCGGGTGTCGCGCGCGCGTAGTCCGGTCGCGGATCGAAATCCACGCGCAGGTTCGGATGCCCCGACAGCGGCCGCACGACGCGCACGATCTCGACCGGCACGCGCACGGAGAGCCCCTCCGGGATGCGCGGCGCGAAGTCGACGATCTCCCACGCCATGCCGTCGGCCTCGAAGCGGCAGGCGGCGACGTTCGTGTTCGGCACGTAGCCGAGCGCGCCGCCGAGCTCGCCGGCGCCGTGCAGGATGCGAAACGTCCCGCCGCGCTCGGTGTCGAGAATACGTGCAAACACCGACGGCGAGTCGAAGCGCGGCAAGCACAGCCATTCGATCGCGCTCGTCGGCGAGACGAGCGCGATCACGCGGCCGTTCCCGATCGCGGCGTGGAGCCGTGTGCAGCGATTGGTCAGCCTGCGTGGCGCGGGCATGCATCCGTTCATGC
>CAZQHA010000140.1:0-9968 GCA_964592795.1 uncultured Planctomycetaceae bacterium
GGGGCGTAGGCGCCCGACATCATCTCGACGGTGATTTTCTCGCTGCTCGGGCTCGTCCTGTTCCGCGTCGCGATGAAGAATTCGAAGGACCTCACCGGTAGCGCTTCGTGAGCGAAGCGCGCGCCGCGTTCCAACCGTACGTCCCGGCGAGCGAGTCGCCGCCCGAGCTGACGTTCCGAGCGCTCGCGTTCGGAGCGCTGCTCGGCGTGGTGTTCGGCGCGGCGTCGACGTACCTCGCGCTTCGAGTCGGGCTCACGGTGTCGGCGTCGGTGCCGATCGCCGTGCTCGCGGTGTGGGCGATCAAGCGCAAGCACGGCCAGCGCGCGATCCTCGAGCACAACATCGTGCAGACGACCGGCTCGGCGGGGGAGTCCGTCGCGGCCGCGGTCGTGTTCACGGTGCCGGCGCTGATCTTCCTCGGCTATCCGCTGCAGGTCGGCATCACGACGCTGATCGCGATCACGGGCGGCATGCTCGGCGTCTTGATGATCGTGCCGCTGCGGCGCTACCTGATCGTCAAGGAGCACGGCGTCTTGCGCTATCCCGAGGGGAAAGCGTGCGCCGAGATCCTGCAAGCCGGCGAGCGCGGCGGCACGTCGGCGCACAAGGTGTTCGTGGGCCTGGGCATCGGCGCCGCGTTCAAGGCGTTCCAGGCGATCCTGGGCGGCACAAAGGGGTTCATCGAGCGCGAGATCCACGGCTTCCGCGGTAGCTCGGTCGCGACCGACTTCGCGCCGGAATTGCTCGGCGTCGGCTACATCCTCGGCTACCGCACGTCGCTGATGATGGTGTCGGGGAGCCTCCTCGCGTCGTTCATCCTCGTGCCGATCATCGTGATGTTCGGCTCGGGGCTCGACGCGCCGCTCGATCCCGCGGCGACGTTGATCCGCGACATGGGGCCGCACGACGTGTGGCACAACTACGTGCGGCACATCGGAGCGGGCGCGGTCGCGACCGGCGGGCTCTTCGCGCTGGCGCGCGCGCTGCCCTCGATCGGCGCGGCGATCCAAGCGTCCGCGAAGTCGCTCCTCGGCGGCGGCGCGGGCGAGGCGTCCAGCGCGCGCACCGACCGCGATGCGCCGATCGCATTGCTCGTCTTCGGCGCGATCGGGATCGTCGCGTTCGTCTGGCTCGTGCCCGCGTTCCAGATGAACCTCCTGGGCGCGCTGCTCATCCTCGTCCTGGGCTTCGTGTTCTCGGTGGTGAGCTCGCGCATCACGGGCGAGGTCGGCTCGACGTCGTGCCCGCTCTCGGGCATGACGATCGGCGTCTTGATGGCGACGTGCGGCATGTTCCTGCTCGTCGGTTGGGAAGGCTCGGCCTACAGCCGCCTCGCGCTCGTCATCGGCGCGGTCGTGTGCATCGCGATCTCGAACGCGGGCACGTGCTCGCAGGACTTGAAGACGGGCTACTTGCTCGGCGCGACACCGGTGAAGCAGCAGGGCGCGCTGCTCGTCGGCGTCCTGACGTCCGTGCTCGCGGTCGGTTGGACCGCGTACCTGCTCAATCAAGCCGAGACGACCGAGACGAAGCTCGAAGCGCCCTTCGCCGTCCCGCCGCGCGCGCTCGCGGACGCCGTCGACGTGCCGAGCGCGACCGACGGCGTGACGTACGCGTTCGTTCGTCTCTCGCGCGCCGATCTGCCGCAAGGTCTCGCGGAGGGCACGTACCTCGTCGACCGCGCGTCGGGCGAGGCGCGCTACCTGCGCGAGGACGGCATCGGCGCCGGCCGGTTGAAGGCGCCGCAGGCGAAGTTGATGTCCGTCGTCATCGACGGCCTGCTCACGCACAAGCTGCCCTGGAACTTGATCCTGCTGGGAGCCGCGATCGCGATCTTCGTCGAGCTGCTCGGCATCCGCTCGCTGACGTTCGCGGTCGGCGTGTACCTGCCGCTGGCGTCGACGATGCCCGTGTGGCTCGGGGGACTGGTGCGCAAGATCGCGGACAAGCGCTACAAGCGCGAGCCCGACGCCGAGGACGAGCCCGAGGGCACGCTCTACTGCTCCGGTTTGATCGCCGGCGCGTCGATCGTGGGCATCCTCGCGGCGCTCCTCGCGTTCATCCCCGGCTTCGACCGCGAGAACGGCTACCACCCGGCGGTCGCGGTGCTGCGCCATCTGCCGACGGCGACGAGCGACCTCTTCTGCCTGGCGCTGATCGGTTTGATCGGCTTCCTGATGTACCGCGGCGCGGCCAGCTCGAAAAAGCCCTGACGCGCGTCCGATACTGTCGCTCGTGGGCGCGCCCAAGGTCTCCGTCCTGATCCCGACGTGGAACGGCGAAGCCGACCTCGCGCGGCTCCTGCCGGCGCTCCGCGCGCAGGAGCTCGACGGCGGCTTCGAGATCCGCGCGATCGATTCGGACTCGCGCGACCGGACCCGCGATCTCCTCGCGGCCGCGAACGTGCCGTGCGAGCGCATCGAGCAGCACGAGTTCGGCCACGGCAAGACGCGGAACGCGCTGGCGCGCTCGGCGAAGGGGGAGTTCCTCGTGTTCCTCTCGCAGGACGCGCTCCCGAGCGATCCGCGCTTCCTCGCGAACTTGGTCGCGCCGTTCGCGGATCCAAAGGTCGCGGGCGCGGCCGCGCGCATCCTGCCGCACGCCGAGGACGATCCGTTGACGGCCCGCACGGCGCTCGCCGCCCCGGAAGCGTCGGCGGAGATGCCCGCGAGCGAACGCGTCCCCTTCAACGACGTCGCGAGCGCCATCCGACGCTCGGTGCTCGAGGCGATCCCGTTTCCCGACGTCGCCTTCGGCGAGGACTCGGCGTGGGCCGAGCGCGCGCGCGCCGCCGGCCACCGGATCGTGTTCGCGCCCGCGGCGGTGGTCCACCACGCGCACCGCTACTCGCCGCGCCAGGCGTTCCGGCGCTACCGGATCGACGCGTGCTTCCAGCGCGATCACCACGGCCGGCGCGTGCGTCCGACGATCGCCTCGCTCGTCCGCGGCATCGCTTTCGAGGTCCTGAGCGACGCGCGCTACGTCCTGCGCGAGCGCGCCTCGCTCGTGCACCTCTTCCGATCGCCGCTCCTGCGGACCGCGCAGGTGCTCGGCCAGTACGTCGGGAGCCGCGGCCCGGGCTGAAATCGCCCCGGATCTCGCGTATTCTCGCGCCGATGCCGCCGGTCCGATCCGTCTCCGTCCTCATGCCGACCTGGCAGGGGATCGAATTCCTCGACCGCGTGCTCACGGCGCTCGCGCGGCAGGAGACGGACCTCGCCTGGGACTTCCACGCGATCGATTCGGGGTCGACCGACGGCACGTGGGAGTGCCTCGAGCGCCACGCGAAGACGTTTCCCGTTCCGTTCCACCGCCGGCGCATCCACAAGCTCGAGTTCGACCACGGCGACACGCGCAACGAGCTCGCGGCGGGGAGCACCGGCGACTTGCTCGTCTACCTGACGCAGGACGCGATCCCGGCGACGACGCGCTGGCTCGAGAAGCTCGTCCGGAACTTCGACGATCCGACGGTCGGCGGCGCCTACTGCCGCAACGTGCCGCGCGCGGACGCGGACCTCTTGACGCGCATCTTCAGCGCCGAGGACGACGGCTACTGGCCCGATCGCCGTGTCGCGCGCCTTCCTTCGCCCGAGGAGTACGCGCGTCTCGACGGACACCAGCGCCGCTTCCTCTACAACTTCAACGACGTCGCGTCGGCGCTGCGCCGCGAGCTGTGGGAGCGCCATCCGTTCCCGCGCACGTGGTTCGGCGAGGACGTCTTGATGGCGCGCGCGATCCTCGAGGCCGGGTACACGATCGTGTACGACACGGATTCGACGGTGGAGCACAGCCACGACTACGGCGAGGACGAGATGTTCGCGCGCGGGAAGCTCGACGGCCGCTTCAACGCCGAGTGGGTCGATCGGATCACCGTGATCTCGCACCGCGACGCGCGCAAGCTGGCGCGGCTCGCGGTCGAGCGCGACCGCGCGGTGCTCGAGAAGGAGAAGCTCCCGCCGGGCGAGCTCGACCGCCAGGTCGGACGCGCCGCGCGCCTGCGCGGCGCGCTGTTCGACGGGATGTACGAAGGCGGCCGCTCGCTCGTGCGTCACGGCGGCTCGCGGATGCTCGGCAAGACGAAGCTCAGGATCCTCTACGTCGTGCACGGCTTCCCGCCCGACACGTGGGCCGGCACGGAGATCTACACGCAGAACCTCGCGAGCGCGATGCAGCGCCGCGGGCACGAGGTGACGATCCTCGCGCGCGTCCCGGCGACGAAGAGCGTCGCCGACGGGGGACCGGCGGACTTCTCGATCGAGGACACGACGTTCCAAGGCCTGCGCGTCCTGCGCATGACGCACCGGCTCGAGCACAAGAGCCTGCGCGAGAGCTTCCAGCAGCCGCGCGCCGAGGCGGCGTTCCGCGCGCTGCTCCTGCGCGAGCGCTTCGACGTCGTGCACTTCCAACACCTCATCCATCTGTCGGCCGGCCTCGTGCACGTCGCGAAGGAGCGCAACGTAGCGACGATGATCACGTGCAACGACTACTGGGCGATCTGCTCGCGCGTGCAGATGATCCGGCCAGATGGGGTTCGCTGCGAGGAGAACATGCGGTCGGGGTGCTTCCTGTGCGTGAAGGAGCGCGGGCTCGCGCACATCCCGAGGATGCGCAAGATGGACCGCGTCGCCGCGCCGCTGCTCGACGCGATGGCCGCGGGCTCGCGGCACGGACGCAAGCTGGGCGCCGGGCTCTCGCGCCGCTGGGAAGGGTTCGCGGAGATGCGCGCGCGGCACGAGTACGTGACGGGCGCGTTCAAGGCCGCCGACCTCCTGCATGCACCGAGCCGCTTCCTGCGCCAGAAGATGATCGACAGCGGCGGCTTCGACGAGCACCGCTTCGTGTACTCCGACTACGGGATGCGCACGGACTACCTGAAGGCGCTCGAGAAGCGCCCGGATCCGAAGGGCCGCGTGCGCTTCGGGTTCGTGGGCTCGCTCGTGTGGTACAAGGGCGACGAAGTGATGCTGCGCGCCATGCGAGAGCTCGATCCGGCCCGCGCCGTCCTTCAGATCCACGGTGATTTCAAGCCGGACAAGGATCCGCACCACAAGGAGCTGGCCGAGCTCGCGGGTCCGGCGGTCGAGTTCTGCGGGCGCTTCGACAACTCGCGGCTCTCCGAGGTGTACGCGACGATCGACGTCTTGATCGTGCCCTCGATCTGGTTCGAGAACTCGCCGCTGACGATCCACGAGGCATTCCTGACGCACACGCCGGTCGTCGCGAGCGACATCGGCGGGATGGCGGAGCTCGTGACCGACGGTGTCGACGGGTTGCATTTCAAAGCCGGCGACGCGGCGGACCTGGCGAAGAAGCTGCGGCGCTTCATCGACGAGCCGGACCTCATCGCGCGGCTCTCGAAGCAGTGGATGCACGTGAAGTCGATCGACGACGACGCGGCGTCCACGGAGTACCGGTATCGCGGGCTCGTGTGCCGACATGCGGCGCAGGCGCCGGCGAGCGGTACGGTGACGCTGCTCGAGTGGGCCGGCGTCGATTCGACGTCGCGCAGCGGCTCGACCGAGGAACAGGGCGTCGACACGTTGCTGCTGCGACCTGGGGAGACGACCGTGGAATACGCGCTCGAAGGTGCGGGCGGAGGCCCGCGCAAGATCCGCGTCGTTCAAAAAGCGCTCGGCAGTGAGCCGCAGGTCGTGCTCGGCGGCCGCGTGCTCGTCGACGGGCGCGAGGTCGGCCAGCTGCCGATCGTGAAGTCGCGCGGGCGCGATGAGACGTTCACGCAGGAGCTCGACGTCGAGGTGGCGCGCGGCGCGAAGAGACTGCGGCTCGAGTGCCTGCCGGCGTCCGGCGCTCCGGCGACGCACTTGCGCATCCAACGCATCGCCGTGCTCGCGAACGCGGACGCGGTGCCGATCGCTTCATGAGCACACCGCAACAAGCGCGGCTTCCTCTGGCCGCATGGACCGAGCTTGAACGCCGCGACCTTTCCTTCGTGACGAACGCCGCACTCGCGCAGCGAGGCCACGTAAGGAGCGACCCCGCGTGAGCCACGACCAGTGGACCAACGGCCGTGCCAGCGGCCCGCGGCGGTTGCGCCCCGACGCGCTCGAGGTGTCGCCGAAGCTCGTCGTCGAGCCCGGACCGCCGCTCGACGACAAGAAGCTGCCGCGCGTGTCGGTCGTGATCCTGAACCTGAACGGCCGCCACCACCTGCGCGGCTGCTTCGACAGCTTGCGGGCGCTCGCGTATCCGGCCGACCGGATGGAAGTGCTCCTGATCGACAACGCGTCGGTCGACGGCAGCGTGCAGGAGATGAGAGCGAACCACGGTTGGGTGCGCCTCTTCGTCAACGAGCGCAACGTCGGGTTCGCGGCGGGCTGCAACCAAGGCGCACGGAGCGCGCGCTCCCCGGAAGTGCTCGTCTTCCTGAACAACGACATGCGCGTCGAGCCGAAGTGGCTGCGCGAGCTCGTGGGTCCCGTCGTGCGCCGCGAATGCCAAGCGACGACGTCGAAGATGCTGTCGTGGGACGGCAAGCGCATCAATTCGGCCGGCGGCGGCATGAACTTCCACGGGATGGGCGTGCAGCGCGGCTACATGGAGGAGCCGTCGCCGCGCTTCGACGTACCCATAAAGACACTCTTCGCGTGCGGCGGCGCGATGGCGATCGACGCGCGCGTGTTCGAGGACGTCGGCGGGTTCGACGACGAGTTCTTCGCGTACTACGAGGACGTCGACCTCGGCTGGCGCATGTGGGTGATGGGGCACGAGTGTCACTACGTGCCGACGTCGGTGTGCTACCACCACCACTCGAGCACGAGCCGGCGCTTGCGGCCCGAGATGCTGCGCCTTCTGCAAGTGCGCAATCCCTTGCTCGCGTGCTTCAAGAACTACGACGACGAGCACTTGAAGACGCTGCTCCCCGCGCTGCTCGGACTCGCGGTGCGCCGCATGTGGGGCGTCGCGGGGCTCGAGGACGATCGCTCGTACCGCATCGAGTACGCGGAGAACCCGGCGCTCGGCGGGATGAAGCTGAAGCTCGAGAAAGCACGCTCGACGTTGAAGCGCCGTCTCGGAGTGAAGCGCACCGCCGCCGCCGACCTGCTCGCGATGAACGACCTCCTCGGCCGCTGGGACCACTGGATGCGCCGGCGCACCGAGGTGCAGTCGCAGCGCAAGCGCAGCGACAAAGAGATCTTCGAGCTCTTCCAACGCCCGCGCTGGTGCATCGAGGAAGAAGCCGGCTACCAGGAGCTGCAGCGCGGGATGGCGAGCTTCCTCGGGCTCGATCACTTGTTTCCGCCCGACACGTTGGCCGATCCGAAGCACTGATCGTGGACGCCAATCCGTCATCGGCATCCGGACCGTCGGCTCAGAGGCTCGATGCGCCCGCTCGCCGACTCGAGACATCCGCCCACTCACCCGATGCATCCGCTCGTCCGTTCGAGTCGACAGCACGGTTGACCGACACGCAGGCCGCCCTCCTAGCGAAGCGCATGAAGCTCTCCGTCGTCATGCCGGTGTACAACGAGGAGAAGACGCTGGCGGAGATCGTGGCGCGCGTGCAAGCGACGCCGTGGGAGAAGGAGCTCGTGCTCGTGAACGACGGCTCGCGCGATCGTTCGCGCGAGATCATGGAGGAGCTCGCGAAGAAGTACGCGAACGTGCGCTGCTTCCACCACGAGGTCAATTCAGGCAAGGGTGCCGCGCTGTCGACGGGCTTTCGCAACGTGACGGGCGACATCGTGCTGATCCAGGACGCGGACCTGGAGTACGACCCGAACGACTACGGCGTGCTGCTGCGCCCGATCCTCGAGGGCAAGGCCGACGTCGTGTTCGGCAGCCGCTTCCTCGGCGGACCGTACGCGCGCGTGCACCTCTTCTGGCACTACGTCGGGAATCGGTTCCTGACGCTCGTGTCGAACATGTTCACGAACTTGAACTTGTCGGACATGGAGACCTGCTACAAGGTCTTCCGCCGCGAGATCGCCGACAAGATCGACATCAAGTCACGCACGTTCGCGGTGGAGCCGGAGTTCGCGGCGAAGGTGTCGAAGCTGCGCGCGCGGGTGTACGAGGTGCCGATCACGTACTCGGGGCGCGACTACAGTGAGGGGAAGAAGATTGGAGCGAAGGACGCCGTGATCGCGCTGTGGGCGATCGTGAGGTGGTCGGTGTTCGGATGAGTGCGACAGAGTGCCCAGAGTGGAAGACGGCTCTGAACTCGAAACAGGTGTTGCCAGATCCCCGAGACGACAGTGAGCTTCCTGCGGAATCTGTTCGGCGAGCAGTCAGACCCGCTTCTCCATCCGGCCGCGAGCCTAGTGCAGGCCGCCCAGGCCAACGCGGTTGGCATGTTCACGCCCCTGCTCGATCGCTTCCCGCTCTTGCAAGACGTCGACACTGGACACTGGGACTTCATCCTCACGGTGGCCGGAGTGTTCATGGGAGCGACGCGCCTGAACAATTTAGGGCTGGCGGATGCTCGCGAAGCGAAGTTGATGGAGGTTGTTGCGGCGCGCCTGAATGAGTGGAAGCCCGAAGCGGTGCGTGGTTTCGAAGACTGCAAGGCTTTCTTCGAAACGGAGTTCGATCGCTTGAACGCCGCAGGGCACGATTCGCGGTTTGTCGCTTCGGATGCCGTGGGCAGATGGATCGTGTGGAATGTTCTCGGGCGTGCCCCGGAGACCGAAGATGAATGCATGTTAGTCCGGTCGGTCGGAGTCTTGGCCACTCATGCGTTTTTCGACTGGTGGGAAAAGTGACGGATCCTCAATGGCTCACAACGGATTGCAGCGGACGGTCCGATGCGCGGTCCGCCGCTGAATCGGAACGTTGGGCCGAATACAAGTCCAGCACGGCAAACGAGCTCGTGTTGATTCTGAAGTCCCAAGTGCCGCCGGTGCGACTGGTCACGGTCATGATGCTCCGCATTGGCGCGTTCGCGCCGCGACAAACTTGGCCGAGCCCGACCCCAGTGCCATTCGTTGGAGCCCGATCATGAGTTCCTCTGACTTCACCTACGACAATCCGGCAACAAGCCAGCCGTTGGTCGTCCGAGAGACGGACATCGAGACGGCCTTCGTCGGGAAGTTGGAAGACCTGAAGTACATCGTTCGGCGCGACATTCGCGACCGCAAAGCGCTTGATGACAACTTCAGAGAGAAATTCGAAGCCCTCAACCGCGTCAAGCTCACCGAGGGCGAGTTCCAGCGACTCCTCGACGACATCGTCAAGCCGGACGTCTATGAGTCGGCGCGCGCCCTCAGGAATCGCGAGACGTTCGTCCGCGACGACGGCACGCCGCTGAACTACACGCTTGTCAACATCAGGGACTGGTGCAAGAACAACTTCGAGGTTGTCAACCAGCTGCGCATCAACACCGACAATAGCCATCACCGTTACGACGTGATGCTCCTGATCAATGGTGTCCCCGTAGTCCAGATCGAGCTGAAGACCCTCGGCATAAGCCCCCGCCGGGCGATGGAACAGATCGTCGAGTACAAGAACGATCCCGGCAATGGCTACACCAAGACGCTGCTCAGCTTCGTGCAGCTTTTCATCGTCAGCAACCGCACAGACACGTGGTACTTCGCCAACAACAACGCGAGGCACTTCGCCTTCGACGCCGACGAGCGGTTCCTTCCCATCTACCAGTTCGCCGCCGAGGACAACTCGAAGATCACGCACCTTGCCGACTTCGCCGAGCGGTTTCTGGCCAAGTGCACGCTCGGCCAGATGATCAGCAAATACATGGTCTTAATCTCCAGCGAGCAGAAGTTGATGATGATGCGGCCGTATCAGATCTACGCCGTGAAGGCCATCGTCGACTGTATCGAGCACAATTGCGGCAACGGCTACATCTGGCACACGACCGGCTCAGGCAAGACGCTGACTTCGTTCAAGGCCTCGACGCTCCTCAAGACCAACGAGAGCATCCACAAGTGCGTCTTCGTCGTCGATAGAAAGGACCTCGACCGCCAGACGCGGGAGGAATTCAACCGGTTCCA
>CAZQHA010000141.1:0-3588 GCA_964592795.1 uncultured Planctomycetaceae bacterium
ATAGCCCTTCGCGATCTCGCGATCCCCCGCGACGCGCGCGACGACGCGGCGGCCGGGCCGCCACGATAGGATCGTCGCCGTGCGCTGGTCGACGCGCTCGGCGATCCAGGGCGCGGCCGGCAGCTCGCTCTCGCGAGCGAGCTGAATCTCGCTCGCCTCGTCCGCGCGCACCTCGCACCAGCGAGTTTCGCGCTCGAACTCGAGCGTGCAGAGCCAGCTCCCGCTCGGTGAGCGATCGCACCGCTCGGCGAACGCGCGCGCGGCGCCGGATCCGAATCGCCGGTCGATCGCCGGCGCGACGTTCGCGTACTGGGTCGTCACGCGGAGCTTCCGGGGTCGTCGAGGAGCCGGCTGGCCGCGGCCAGCAGGCTGCGCGCGCGTTCGATGCCGCCGGACTCGAGACGTCGAATTCCGGCAGCCGCGCGCCGCACGAGCTCCGAGCCGATCTGCGCGCGCAGCTCGCGCTCGGCAGGAATCTCGCCGCCGGCGCGCGCGTACGCCGCGAGCAGCGCACGGCCGGTGATCGTCGACGCTCGGCGCGGGTCGAGCGCGATCTCGTCGGCGATCCACGTCGCGAGGTCCTCGAGGGGATGACCGGGACGGAGCGCGTCCCAATCCAGCAGCACCGTGCGGCCGTCGGTCGTGCGCAGGAGCTGGTCGGGATGGAAATCGCCGTGCACCCAGGCCGTCGGAGGCGGGCGGTGTTCCAGAGCAAGCGCTGCGAATCGTCTCTCCAGCTCCGAGTCGACCGAGAAGAGCGCTCCGAGCTCGGCGCGCGGGCTCGACGGCGACGGCGCGACGCGCGTGCGGGGCGGCCGAGCGCGGTGCAGCGCGGCGAGCAGGGCTCCGGCCGCCTCGGACGCGCCGAAATCGACCGAGGAGCAGCTCTCGCCTTCGATCCACTCCTCGAACAGGATTCCCGTGCGCTCCTCGACACCGATGAGACGCGGCGCGAGCGGCGCGTCCGTGGAAGCGGCGTACTCCGCGCGGGCGCGGCTCACCTGGTCTCCCGCGTCCGGCGCGAGCACGCGAGCTGCGATGCGATGGTGCGCGGAGCTGTCGTCGCCGCGCGTCGTGGTGAGATCCAGGCGCAGCACCGCTCGATGCTCCGGCTTGTAGCGCACGAGCGTCGCGGTCGAACGACGGGCGCGCACGGCCTCACCCGGCCACGGCTCGATCTCGTTCAGCCGGCGCGCGGTCCGCCGCAGATGGACCGCGCGCGCGAGCCCGGGGAGCTCGCGATCGGTCGGGAACGCGTACATGCACAGGCCTTCGTCTTCCCAGGCGACGAACGGCGCGAGCGCCTTCGCTTGCTCGCGCGCGCGCCGGTCCGGCTCGTAGCCGAGCGCGATGTCGCGCGCCTTGCCGTCGGCGTACTTCTTCCAAGTCACGGACGACGGCGGCGCGTCGTGGAAGTCGATGCGGTAGAGCGCGGTCGTCGAGACCCGCGGCTTCCACCGGACGTACGTCAGGCGAGCCCCGGCGGGCCGCGCACCGTCCGGCAAGCTCATCGACCGCACCACGCGATCGAGCACGACCTCGTCGGGGTCGGGGCACAGCGCGGCGTCGCCGGCGCGCGCGGGCAGCGTGAGATCGCGTGTCGCCACGATCGCGCCGCTCATGAGCTCACCTTCGGATTGGCGCGCGTGATGCCGCGGTAGAACGCGTTGCGCTCGAGCAAGTCCTCGTGGCGGCCGCGGTCGACGACGCGACCCTCGGACACGAAGAGGATCTCGTCGAAGGCCTCGAGATACTCGAGATCGTGCGCGATGACGATCACGATGTGATCGCGCGCGAGGTCGGCCAGCGTGCCGCGCACTCGATCGACGGAGGGCGCGTCGAGGCCCGCGAACGGCTCGTCGAGGATCAGGATGGGGGCGCCGCGAAGGAACGTGCGCGCGAGCACCAGCCGCCGGCGCTCGCCACCGGAGAGGCCCGCACCGGCGGAGCCGAGCTCGGTGTCGATGCCCGCCGGCAGCGCTCCGAGGAACGTGTCCGCGGCGGAGGCGCGGCACGCGGCCGCGAGCTCGCTCTCGCTCGCGTCGGGGCGGCCCAGGAGCAGGTTCTCCCGAATGGTGTCGCCGAACAGGACGGCGTCCTGCATGCACAAGCCGAAGCGTTCGCGCAGCGACGCCAGCTCGAACTGTCGGAGGTCGGTGCCGTCCAGCGTGACGCGTCCGCGGTCGGGGTCGTAGAGGCGCAACGCGAGAGCGGCGAACGTCGACTTGCCCGAGCCGCTGCGCCCGAAGACGCCGTACAGCTTTCCGCGCTCGAACGCCGCGCTGACGCCGCGCAGCGCTTCCTCGGATTCGCCGTAGCGGAACGACACGTTCTCGAACGCCAGGCACCGCGGGTGGAGCGGAGCGGGGACCGCGTCGGGCGGCGATTGGATCTCGATCGGCGCGTCGAGGATCGAGAGGAGGCGCTCGCCGCACGCGACTCCACGGCTGATGCGCACCGAGTGCTTGCCGGTCGTCCGCGCCGGCTTCATCAAGCTGCGCACGTACGACAGGAACGCCAGGAGCTCGCCGGGAGTCAGCTGACCGCCGAGCACGCGCCAGCTACCCAGGCCCAGCGCGACGACGGTCGAGAGCCCGAACATGCTCTCGACCATCGCCGACAAACGCGCGGAGAGCTTCGCGGCCTTGAGCTCGGCGCGCGCCTGCGAGCGATTGTTCTTCGAGAACCGATCGACGACGTATTGGCCGCGACCCAGGCTCTGGATCACCGGCGTCGCGCTGATCGCTTCCTGGATGTAGTCCGCCAGGCGTCCCTCGCGCTTGCGCTGCTTGTGCGCGATGTCGGTCATCTGGCGCGACAGCGCGCTCGCGACGAGAAGGAACGCGGGGACGACGACCAGCATCGCGCTCGTCAGGAGCCAGTCCATCCAGAACATGACCGCCAGCGTCGCCACGACCATCACGCCGCGGCTCGCCAGCGCCGCCGTCGAATCCACGAGCATCGTGCGCACCATCGGCACGTCGCCCATCAAGCGCACCAGGAGATCGCCCGACTTCTGCCGCGCGTGGAAGCTCGGGGAGAGCGCGGCGAGCCGGCTGAACACGCGGTGGCGCAGCCCGCGCGACAGCGCCTGGCCGACGCGGTTCGTCAGGATCGTCGCGGAGTAGTCGAACGAAGACCGCAGCGCCGTGATCGCGATCGCCGCCGCGATGCCGGTCCACAGCACGAACCCGACGTCGTGCGAGCGGTGGTCCGCGTCGCGAATCAACGCGTTGTCGAAGATCCACTGGATCGGCCAGGGTCGCAAGAGCTCGGTGGCGATCGACAGCGCCGAGAAGATCGCGATCCCGACGATCGGGCCCTTGTGCGGCGCGACGTCGACGCTGAAGCGACGCCCGACCGACATCGCCCGCGCCATGGATCCCAGATTGCGCCAGCTGAGTCGGTAGGACGTGGAGCTCATGAGCGCACGGCACGGACGAGATCGACGATCTCCTGCGCGATCGCGCGCCAGGAATGCGCCTCCGCGTACGCGCGCGACGCGTCGCCGAGGCGCTCGCGCAGGGCCGCGTCGCGCACCAGCCGTCGCATCGCCGCGGCCAGGCTCGAGGCGTCGCCCGGCGCGTA
>CAZQHA010000141.1:3598-9897 GCA_964592795.1 uncultured Planctomycetaceae bacterium
GCCGTCGCCCACGGTCGCGGGAAGCGTCGAGAGGCGCGGCACGATCGGCACGGCGCGGACCGCCATCGCCTCGAGCAGCTTGAGCGGCGAGAAGTAGAACGGCCGGTCGGGCGCGTACGCCAGCGGGAGCGCGTCGAAGCACGCGACGATGCGCGCGGTCTCCTCGTACGGCTGCCAGCCGAGCGTCGTGACACGATCGGGAGGGATGCGGCCGGCGATCGCTTCGTCGAACGCGCCCTCGCCGAGCAGGAGGAGATGGATCGCCTCTCCGTCGCGCAGCAAGCGCTCGCACGCGTCGACGCAGAGCTCGAAGTTGTGCCAGGGCCGGAGCCGGCCGTGGAATCCGAAGGTGAAACGATCGCCGGGCACGAGACGCGCACGCATCTCGTCGCCGGGCTGGCGCGGACGGAAGACGTCGGGATCGACGGCGTTGGGGCGGACCAAGATGGAGCTGTCGCGCGCCCCTCTTTCGCGCGCGTACTGCGCGACCTCCGGCGAGACGGCCAGCACGCGCGTGGCTCCGGCGAACACTTGGACCTCGCGCTCGAGCGTCTCGTCGCGCCGCGTCGTGCGGTAGAGCTCCTCCTCGAGCGCCAGCGGAGAATTGACCTCGAGCACGAAGGGGACGTCGCGCTCGCGAGCGAACCGCGATGCCGCCGTCGCGCCGCTCGAATAGCGCTCGTAGACGAGGTCGATCGCCGCGACGGCCTGCTCTCGGCGGAGCGCCGCGGCCAAGCGCTCCTCGTCGGGCTCGTCGAGCTCGACGACCTCGGCTCCGCATTGGCGGAAGGCGCGCCGCATCACCTCGAGGTGGACCGCCGCGCCCTTCTTCCGCGACGGCGAGATGCCGCGATCCTGGTTGACGTGCGCGATCCTCATCGGACGGTCGTCTTGGACAGGCACTCCTCGAACCACTCGCGCAGCGTGCGCGCGCTCTGCTGCGCGTCGAACGAGTTCTCGGCGTGCGCGCGACCCGCGCGCGCCAGGCGCTCGCGCCGCGCGGGGTCGCGAATCAACGCCTCGATCGCGTCCGCGGTCGCCGCCGGGTCGTTCTCCGGCACGAGCACGCCCGCTCGGCCGTCGGCCAGGATCTCGGGGATCCCGGTCACGGGAGTGGAAACGCACGGCAGGCCCGACGCGATCGACTCGAGCAGCGACGTCGGCAGCGCGTCGCGATTCCCGTCCTCCCCGACGATGCACGGCAGGCACATCACGGTCGCGCGCGACATCTCGTCGCACACCGCGTCCTGATCGAGCGCGCCCGTCAATCGGATCTGCGATCCCAGGCCGAGCGCCGCGATGCGCGCCTCGATCGCCGCGCGGTCCTCGCCTTCGCCGACGAAGGCGGCTTGGAACGGAACGCCGCGCGAGCGCAGGATCGCCAGCGCCTCGACGAGCACGGGGAAGCCCTTCTTCTGCACCAATCGGCCGACGCTGAGCACGTACGCCGGCTCGCGCGGGGTCGGGCGGGGACGGAAGCGCGTCAGGTCGATGCCGTTGTACAGGCGGCGGACGCGCGCCCTCGCAGCGCTGGTGAGCATCTGCGACAGGTGTTGCACGTTCGCGTCGCAGACGGTCACGGTGAACTCCGAGCGAGCCACGATCCGCGACAGGAGCTCGCGGTCGACGGTCGTGCGATAGATGTCCTTCGCATGCGCCGTCACGCTGTACGAAGGCCCCCCCAGATCTCGGACCAACATTGCCGTGATCGCGGAATCGGTCGCGAAGTGCACGTGGACGTGCTCGATCCCCAGCTCTCGACAACGGCCGAGCAGGAAGAGCGCCTCCGCGAACAGCGCCGGCAGCCTCGGATGCGCGAAGCGGGACATGTCCCGCACCACCTCGCCGAAGCGCTCGAGGAGCTCGCGCTGTTCGGGGCGGGGACCGAACATCGCCAGCCACGGCTCGAGGCTCTGCTGCAGCGCGAGGTACTCGACGGTCGCTCTCAGCTCCGCGAGCTGTGCATGCCGCGGCTCGGGATCCGGCGGTCGGCGCGAGAACACGTGGAGGGGAAGGCCGTTCTGCTCCTGCGCCAGGATCTCGTTCAGAACGAACGTCTCCGACAGCCGCGGGAACTTCTTGAGCAAATACGCGATTCGGGGAGAGCTCATGCGTTCAGCGTATCCGCACGTGCACGATTTGCATCTACGCCACAGTTCGGTGTACGCGCGCCGAGCCGGCTAGCGCACGTATCCGATTCCGCGCAACGCCTCGACGGCATCGGAAGAGAGTGCGGCGCGATCGGACGATCTCCACATGCGTCGGTGCGCGAGCTCGCGGGCCAGCGTGTCGAGCGCTCGTCCCATGCGGAGCGCGCGCTCCGCGTCGACGAGCGGGTTGGACTCGTGCGGGTCGAGGGCGAGGTCGTACAACCGCGCGTCGACTTGCCAGCCCAGCGCGTTCGGCCCGTCCGCACCCAGCTCGGAGAGGCGCGCGACGTCCTCGCGCGACACGCCGGGTCCCTTGGGCCCGAGCGCGCCTTCCCATTGCGTCGCCTCGTTCCAGTCGATCCAGATCGCGCCGACACGCAAGCGGCCGCGCGACGGCGTTCCTTCGATCGCCGACACGGGGCCGCGGAGCACGTACGCGCGTCGCTCCTTCTCGCCGTAGAGCTTGATCCGTTCCACGAAGATTCGTTCACCGGAGTCCGCGCGGGCGACGACCTTGACCATCCTTCCGGCCGCCACGACGCCGTCCTTCCAACGCGGTGCGCTGGCTCCGGCGGGCAATTCGCCGTAGAGCTCGGCGTCCGGGGCCACTTCTGCCCGCACTCCCGCGAGGATCACGCTCGTCGCGTCGAAAGACTCGACGACGCCCTTCAGTTCGATGCGCTCGAGAGTTTCCGCGTCCTCGAGCGAGATTTCGCTCGCGAGCCGGGGAGCGGAGGATGCCGGTTCGAAATCGACCTCGACCGACGAGCCGATCTTCGGCAGCCGCGGCACGCCGGGCGCCGATCCGCGGACCGGCACGAAGCGTCGGATCAGCTTCCAGCGACCGTCGCGCAACGACTGCAGGTATTCGCCGGGCTCCTTGTGCTCCGCGAGCAGTGCCGTCTCGGCGGGAGCATCGACGAGGCGACTCGTTCCGCTGCTGGGAGGCGCCTGCACGCGCGCCGCGGCGAGCAAGGTCGCGAAGAGGTCGACGAGACTCACGGGGCTCTCGATCTCGGCGGGCGGGAGACCCGGAACGTGGAGCAGCCACGGTACGCGCAGCAGGCTTTCGTAGAGATCGTGCCCGTGCCCCATTCGACCGTGCTCGAGGAACTCCTCGCCGTGATCGGCGATCACGGCCACGACGAGCTCTCGATCGTGATCGCGGCGCGCGAGAACGTCGAAGAGCCGGCCGAGCTCATCGTCGATGTATCGGATCGCGCCGTCGTACAGCGCTTCGAGGGAATCGCGTTCCGCCTCGCTCAGCGTCCGCCGACCGTCGTTGACGTCGTCGCGCACGCTGCGCCACGAGTCCGAGCGAAAGAGCGAGACGTCGCCGTCCGCCGCGAACATGCGCGCGTACTCCTCGGGCACGGGACACGGGAAGTGCGCGTCGAGCAGGTGCAGATAGACGAAGCACGGGCGCTCCCGCGACTGGTCCTCGATGAACGCGCGAGCTCGCCCCGTGAGCTCGCGCGCGTCGAAGTTGCCCTCGTCGTAGCGACCGAAGCCCTGAGCGAATCCATGCTCGGCCTTGAGCTGCGCGTTGTGGACGAAAGCCGCCGTCGCATAGCCGGCGCTCGCGAACACCTCCGCGAGCGTCAGCGCATCGTCGGGCAGGACGTCCGTGTCGAGTCTCTCCGCGGAGCGCGCGCTGCCTTCGTACACGCCGTGCTCGAGCGGCCATCTTCCGGTCAGGAACGAGGGCACGGAGGGCTTCGTCCAGCTCGCAGCGGCGCTCGCATCCTGGAAGCGAATCGAACGCGCAGCGAGAGCGTCGAGATGGGGTGACGTGGGCCGGCGCCGATATCCGTAGCAGCCGAGATGGTCCGCGCGGACGGCGTCGAGGCAGACGAGCAGCACGTCCGGCGAAGCGCGCTCGTCGCGCGAGCCGCAACCGGCGACGGCGAGGAAGACCGCCAGCGCGGCCGCGTGAGGAACGAAGCGCGAGTCGCGTTCGATCATGGGCGAGGAAGTCATATTAGCCGGTCACAGTTCCGCGCTCGCTACGAACTACAGCCCATCGAGAATTTCGCTCCGCTCGGCCATTGTGGCTCATGAGCGCAGCCACGATCCCCGCGCCGCGCCAAAGGCACCCCCCCAGCCCTCAATCGGGCATACAATTGAACGGACGCATGTCTACTCTACATCGCTTCATCACGCTCTCCGTCGTCACCCTCGGGCTCGCTTCCTCGGCGCGCGCAGACTTCCTGGACGGTCGGTGCGTCAACCACCTCGGTCAGGGCGTTGCCGGCGTCAACATCGACGCCAAGAACCTGGGCGGCGGCGGCGATCCGACGCTGCTCAACGACGGGACCGACGCCAACGGTTTCTTCCACGTCACGATTCCCGCGGGCAACTACCGGATCATCTTCAACCCGCCGGCTCCGCCGGCGAGCACCGATCTGATCACGACCGTGGAGCCCGTTGCAGTCGCCGGGACGTTCAACATGGGCAACGTCTCGCTGACGCACGGGGTATCGGTCTCCGGCCAGCTGCGCAATCCCAGCGCCGTGGGCGTACCGGGGGTGAACATCGACGTGATCGACTCGAACGGTGACAACATCGACCTGCTGAACGACACGAGCGATGCGACCGGCAACTTCAATCTCGCGGTGCCGCTGGGTCCCATCGAGCTGCGCTTCGACACGACCGGTGTGAGCGGCCAGACGCTCGCGCCGAAGAAGATGGATCTCAATCTGTCGAACAACACCAGTCTGGGCACGGTCAACTTGGCGCAGGGATTCCTGCTCTCTGCGATCGTGCGCGGGCCCGGCAGCATCCCCATCGCGGATTGCGACCTCGACGTGCACGAGTCGGGCTCGGGCATCGAGCTGTACACGCCCAGCGACAACTCCAACGCCTCCGGGTTCGTGGACACGCTGATCCCGGCCGGAAACTTCACGTTCGAGTTCTGCCCGCCGTTCGCGCAGGGGCTCGTCGCCGGCCTCGTCGGCCCGCAGACCGTCTCCGGCACGACGAACCTGGGCATCGTGAACCTCGTCTCCGGCGTCGTGTTGTCGGGGACGATCCGCGACTACCTGAACACGCCGGTCGTCGGGGCCGACGTCGATATCTCGCTCTCGTCGACGGGCGCGAAGGTCCCGACGTGCGCCGACAACTCGGGCGCGGGCGGCGCGTACCAGATCATCGTTCCCACGGGCACGTTCACGGTGCGCTTCAGTCCGCCGAACGGTTCGCCGCTCGGATCGGACTTCGATTACAACGTCGTGATCAGCGGCAACACCGTGCGCAACGGCGTGCTGCCGCAGGGCCACGCGACCTTCTGCTACGGCGATGGTTCGCTGCCGACTCCCTGCCCGTGCGTTCCGCCGAACACCGTCCCGAATCCCAGCGGTGCGGCCGGACACGGGTGTGCCAACTCGTTCAACCCGCAGGGTGCCAAGCTGCGCGCGGGAGGAACGACCGCGCCCGACACGATCTCGTTCGCGGCCGACGTCGCCGGCGCCTACGTTGGTTTCGGATTCCTCGTCAAGGGCAACGCGCAAGCCACGAGCGGCATCGCGGCCGCGGACGGCATCCGCTGCGCCGACGGTCAGCTCATCCGATTCGGGGCGCACAACGCCGGCACGAACGGCGCGCCGAACGGGTCGTGGACGTACCCCAACGCGGTGCAGACGAACGCGGTGTCGACCGCGACGATCCAGAGCCCCGGGCAGAGTGCGTACTACCAGTTCTTCTATCGCAACACGGCCGACAGCTTCTGCAACTCCGCTACGACCAACTGGTCGAACGCCGTCACGGTCAATTGGTGATCCGCGGACGGACGCTGTGCGCAGTCTCGCAGTCGCCTGTCTGGTCGCCGTCGGCGTCGCTTGCGCGAACCGGCTGTCGATCGACACGTCGAGCGGCGGATCGTCTCCAGGGGAGCTTCCGCCGCTCGCGGGCGACCATCCGACGGTCGGGCTGATCTCCGCCGTCGGCGCTCCGGGGATGCTGCGCGCCGATTGGCGCGTTCCGCCGTCGGTCGCGAGCGGCCTCGAGGTCGCGCTGTTCGTCGGCAGCGATCGATCGACGTTGTTCGACACGCCCCCGATCCCCGCGTCGGTCGCGACGCCGCGGCAGATCGTGCGCGGGCTGGCACTGGACGCGGAGCTGTGCGTCGGTCTGGGTTTGCGCCAGGGCGCG
>CAZQHA010000142.1:0-9863 GCA_964592795.1 uncultured Planctomycetaceae bacterium
GCGTTCCGGTCGCCGGCGCGAGCTCCTTCGCGCGCGCATCGCGCGCGCGCTCGGCACGCGAGCGCCAGCGACCCGTGCGGTAGTTGTTGAAGACCACTCCGAGGGCGGGGACGCCGGCTTCCGTCACCATGCGGTGCGCGCGGTCGGCTTCGTCGCGCGAGGTCGAGTTCGTGTGCAGCACGAGCACCGCGCCGTCGGACTGCTGCAGCATCAGCCGCGATTTCATGTGCTCGAGGATCGGCGGAGCATCGACGACCACGTAGCGGTGCGACTTGCCGAGCGCCTCGAGGACCGAGCTCCAGATCGTCGCCGTGAGGGCGCCGCTCCCGAGCTCGCGGCGCGCGCCGGCGGTCAGCACGTCGAGGCGCGGACAGCCGGGAACGCCTTGCAGGAACGACGTCGGGTCCGCGCCCTGCTCGAGCGACTCGGTCAGCCCCGCCGGCCGCAAGCCGAGCAAGCGCGAGAGGCTCGGGTGCTCGACGTTGGCCTCGACGAGGCACACCGGATCGTGCTGCTGCGCCGCGAGGGCGAGCGCGGCGGCGGTCGCGATCGTCGTCGTGCCGGCGCGCGCGGTCGGCGCGACGAAGTAGAGTCGCGCCGCGCTCTTCGACGAATGGAAGCGAGACACGATCGCCCAGACGACTTCGTCGACGGCCGGCAGCTCGGTGAGCTGGCGCAGCGTGGTCTCGCGTGCGTTTTCTTCCGGGGCGTGCATGGTCAACCCCCGCGCGCCCAGCGCGTCCGCGACAGATTGGGCTGATCCGGGACCACGCCGAGGACCGGCACGCGACGCGCGCGGGCAAATGCTTCCGGGTCGAGCGTGCGCTCGTCGAAGCGCTGTCGGAGCATCGCGACGGCCAGCCCGACGATCAGTCCGCCGATCAGCCCTTTGAGCAGTAGGGACATGCGCTTAGGCCCAATTTTATCACGCTCGAGCGTGGGCGCTTGGAGGAGCCGCAGGTTGCCGTCCTGCTCGAAATCATCGCTGCCGAGGGCTTCGAGCACCGAGAACCGCTCGAGGAGGTGCCGGTAGTTCGCCTCGACCGCATCCCGCGCCGAGATCAGCGCCGCGTGGTCCTTCTCGCACCGGTAGAGCAGCTTCGCCCGTTCCTGCTTCTCCGCGAGACGTTCCTCCAGGAGCACCGTCTTCACCTCGAGGGCGGCGTCCGCGACGGCGAGCTCGTCGATCCGAACGGAGAGAGCCGACGGGCCGAGGATCTCGCGCCGGTCGGCGCTCTGCATGACCGTGCGCGGCGTGCTCGCGAGCTTCTTGTCGACCCTCGCGATCTGATCGTCGAAGTACTGCTCCAGCCGGCGCCTCTCTTCGAACGCTCGACTCTGCGTCGCGAGATCCGCTTTGCGTTGGAGCAGCGTCCGCTTGAGCTGGAGCTGCGTCTCCCATTCCTCGTTCGGTACGGGCACTCCCGGGCGAATGACCTCGACGTTGGGTGACGTTCCTTCGAGCCGCTCCTTGAGCGACGCGCGCTGCCGCTCGTTCTCCGCACGCGTCGCTTTGGCGAAGAAGAGGTCGCGCTCGAGCGTGTCGATCTCCGTCAAGAGCGACATCGACTGAGTCGTCAGGTTCACGAAGCCGCACTGATCGACGTGCTGGAAGTACGCCTCCGTCGCCGCATCGCGATCCGCCTTGGCTTGCTCGAGCCGCCCGCGGTGCTTGTCGATGAGCGGCTGCATCGAGAACTGCTCGCGGTGCCGCGCGATGAACGTGTTCGCGAGCGCCTTGGTCACGCGCTGCGCCTTCTCCGGCGAAGTCGACGTGTGCGTGATGCGCACGACGTTCGACATCGGCTCGTTGACGACGACCGTGCTCTCCGCCAGCGCCTTGGTCGCGGCGCGAACGCACGTCGGGCATGCGTCGCCCGCGCAGACGTGACTCGGAGCATCGGAACCGAGTCCGAAGACGGTGGCCTGCGCCGAATGGATGAGCCGCGTGTGCCAGGGCGTCAGCGGACCGTCGTCGCGCCGCGGGTCGGCCGGTTGCAGGATCTCGCCCGGACCGAGCTCGCGCGCGGTGCGCTCGAGGAGCGCCACGTCGGTGAGCATCGCGAGCTCGTCGGCCATCGTCGGCCGCGATTCCTGCGGCCGGTCGCCGGTGTTGACGATCGACTCGGGCGTCAGCGTCTCCCGCACGCCGACGCGCAGGTGCAGCTTCGCGTTCGATACGTACTGGTTGGGCTCCATCAAGCCGAGCGCGATTCCGATCGCGGCTCCGGCCGCGGCGAAGAGGCACACCCAACCGAACGAGCGGCGGAGGGCGCGGACGAACAGCTTGCGCAGGTCGAGACCGTCGGCCTCGTCGGTTCGATTCGCGTTCTCCTCCGGGATCCAGCTCACGGTGCGCCTCGTCAGTACTGGATGGGCGGGATGATGTACGGGAACGGGATCATCCGCCGGATGTAGTTGTCGACCCAGATCGCCACCTCGTCGACCGGCGAGTTCGGCACGTAGACGACGTCGTACGGCTGGAGGTAGAGCGGCACCGATCCCTCCCAGTACTCGGGGCTCGCGTCGATCTTCCACGTCAGCTGCTTGCCCGTGCTCGCGCTCCAGCGAACGAGCAGCGTGTGCGAGAGGTTCGCCGTCTCCTTCTTGAACCCGCCCGCGCGCGCGATCGCGTCGAGCAGCGTGATCCGGCGATCCGCTCCCAGCTCGAACTCGCCCGGCTCGAGCACCTCACCGGTCACGTAGACGTGGCGCGCGGACATCTGCTTGATGACGACGTCGAGATCCGCGTTCTCGAGCACGTGTGCATAAGCGTCCGTCAGCGCTTGATTGAGCGCGCCCGGCGACATGCCCGCCACCATCAGCCGGCCGACCGCGAGGAACGACGCGCTTCCATCGAGCGTGATCTCGGCTTCGTGATTCCAGGTAGGCGCGAACGGAAAGCGCACCTCGAGCGTGTCTCCGACGCCGAGCACGACGGTGTTCGGCTCGAGCGTCGAGTTGACGCGCTCCGCGATCTCCGTCAGCGGAGGTCCGGCAGGCGTGCTCTGGCAAGCGGAGACCATGAGAAGCATCGATGCAGCAATCGTCGCGCCGATCGGCGCGGTGCGGAATGAGAGCAACTTCGCAAGTGCGGTTCGAACTGGCATGGCGAGCTCGTCAGTGACACACACCCGGTGAGCAAAACTGCCGAGCGCACCGCGCGCGATGTGCAGACACTAGGTACGCATTCCCGATCGCCCCATCGGCACATCCACGGAATCACGATCTCGTCGTCTAGGTAGTGATCGTCGGCGCGATCGAACGCGCACTAGAATCGCGCGCGTCGCTCCTCGAACGCGCTACGTCGTTCCTCGAACGCGCTACATGGAACGCGCGACGCGCGTCGCCCACATTGCCCTCGAGTGATCGCGAGCGCTGCGCAGCCCGGGCTCATGGACTCCAAAACGGCACCCGATCCGGGTCAGGACGAAGACGTCTTCGCGTCGTCGGGAAGCCTCAGCCTGAGATCGTTGGCGCGTCGCGGCGCGATGTGGTCGCTCGTCGCTTTCGGCGGCAGCCAAGTCCTGCGTTTCGCGGGGAACCTCGCGCTGACGCGGCTCCTGTTCGAGGAAGCGTTCGGAGTGATGGCGCTCGTCACCGCGCTCCTGCAAGGCTTGCAGCTGTTCTCGGACATCGGCATCGGACCGAGCATCATCCAGAGCTCTCGCGGCGACGACCGCGACTTCCTCAACACGGCGTGGACCGTGCAGGTCTTCCGCGGGTTCGTGTTGTGGCTCGCCGCGTGCTTGATCGCCGGGCCTTTCGCCGCGTTCTACGGCGAGCCGATCCTGGCCTGGATCGTGCCGATCGCCGGGTTGTCCGCGTTGATCGCGGGGTTCAACTCCACGCGTCTTTTCACGCTGTACCGCAACGTCGACCTCAAGCGCGTCGCGATCGTCGAGGTCGGCAGCCAGGCGACGGGACTCGTCGCCATGCTCGCGTGGGCGCTGGTCGACCGCTCGATCTGGGCGCTCGTGGCGGGCGGCATCGCGGGTCCGATCGCGCGACTCGTGATGAGCCACACGATCCTGCCCGGGGTCGCCAACAAGCTGCGGTTCGACCGCAGCGCGTTCGAGCTGATGATGGGGTTCGGACGCTGGATCTTCTTCAGCACCGTGCTCACGTTCCTCGTCGGGCAGTCGGACCGCTTGATCTTCGGCAAGCTGATCCCGATCGGGACTCTGGGCATCTACGGCGTCGCCTCGCTGATCGCGGCGATGCCGGCGCAGGCGATCGGACGCGTCGCGCACGGCGTGTTCTTCCCCATCTACAGCCGAGTCCACAACTCGGGCGAGCGGCTGGGCGCCGTGTTCGCGCGCGCGCGACGGCCGCTGCTCATCGCCGCGGGCTGGATGATCGCGGGACTGATCGGCGGCGGCCAAGCCGCGGTGAACCTCCTCTACGACCGTCGCTACCAGGAGGCCGGATGGATCGTCGAGGTCCTCGCGCTCGGTAGTTGGTTCTTCGTTCTCGAATCCACAAATGGCGCCGCACTCTTGGCACGCGGCCAGGCGAACTGGACCGCCGCGAGCAACGGAGGAAAGCTCGCGGGCATGATCCTGTTCATCCCGCTCGGTTACTCGATCGCGGGATTCCCCGGCGCGGTCGTCGGCCTCGTCACGTCGGAAGTGCTGAAATACGCCGTCTCCGCGTGGGCGGCCGTGCGCGCGAACCTCGAGGGCTGGCAACAAGACTTGCGGCTCACGGTGTGGGTGTTCGCAACCGCGTGGCTGGGCTCGTTCGCGTCCGACGTCGCACGACGGAACGGCGCGTCGGCCCTCGTCGTCGCCTGCGCCGTGTTCTTGACCGTGACGCTCGCGTGGGCACCGAGCGCCTTCCTCTACCTCGCTGGAACGAGAAGTGCTGACGAGCTGCGTATCGCCGCATGATCGCCCCCCAACTCTCCGTCGTCGTGCTGTCGTGGAACACGCGCGAGCTCCTGCGCGCGTGCCTGCGATCGTTGGAAGACGACATCCCGTGCGCGCCGCGTGAGGTGATCGTCGTCGACAACGCGAGCGCGGACGGCTCGGCGGACATGGTGGAGAGCGAGTTTCCCGACGTCGTCCTGCTGCGGAATACCGAGAACCGCCTCTACGCCGAAGGCAACAACCAAGGCGCGCGGGCGGCGAGCGGGCGCTACTTGTGTCTGCTGAACTCGGACACCGAGGTCCGACCGGGCGCGCTCGACTCGCTGACGCGCTTCCTCGATCAGAACGCGAGCTACGCCGCGGTCGCGCCCAAGCTCGTCAATCCGGATGGAACGGTGCAGTACGCGTGCCGCAAGCTGCCGTCGCTGATCGATCCGGTGCTCCAGTCGACCTCCATCGGAAAAGTGCCTCCGGGGAAGTGGCTGACGAACTGGCAGCACATGGCGTACTTCGATCACGAGCACAGCCGCGACGTCGCACAGCCTCCGGGTGCGTGCTTGATCCTGCGGCGTGACGAGTTCTCGAGCATGGGCGGCCTCGACGAGTCGATGAGCCTCTTCTACAACGACGTCGACTTCTGCCGCCGGCTCTGGAACCGCGGACGGAAGATCCGGTACTTCGCGGCCGCGGAGGTGATGCACCACCGCGGTGCGTCGACGCGCACCTACCACTGGCGCGAGCGGAACGCGATGTTCATCCGGAACCGCGCCCAGTACTTCCGCAAGCACTACGGACGCCTCGGCGACCGCTGGATGCGCATCGTGACGCGCCTGTGGTCGCTCGAGAATCGGCTCCGGATCGCACTCGGCCCGCGCAACCTGCGCGCGAAGCGGATCGCGCTCGACGAGTTCAACGCGTTCCTGCAGAAGAGCAAACTTTGATGAGGAGAGGCTCGTGTCGCACTCACCCAGGCCTCCCGTCGCGGTCGTCGTCATCGGACGAAACGAGGGTCGACGCCTCGATCGTTGCTTGGAATCGCTCGCGGGCGCCGCGGACACGATCGTCTACGTCGACTCCGCGTCGAGCGATCGCAGCGTCGAGCACGCGCGGCTCGCGGGCGCGCACGTCGTAGAGCTCGACCCGGCGAGTCCGTTCACCGCGGCTCGAGCTCGCAACGCGGGCTTCCAGCGCGTGGTCGCGATCGACCCCGAGGTCGAGTTCATCCAGTTCATCGACGGCGACTGCATGCTGCAGCCGGGCTGGATCGACACCGCCTTGCGCGCGCTCGCGGAGCGCGGCGACGTCGCCGTGGTGTGCGGGCGGCGCCGCGAGCGATTCCCGGAAGCGTCCGTGTACAACCGACTCTGCGACGTGGAGTGGGACACGCCGCTCGGGATCGCGCGTGCGTGCGGCGGCGACGCATTGATGCGCGCGGAGGCGTTCCGTCGAGTCGGCGGCTTCGACGATCTCTTGATCGCGGGCGAGGAACCCGATCTCTGCGTCCGGCTCGCGCGCCTGGGCTATCGCGTGCTGCGTCTCGACGCCGAGATGACGCTCCACGACGCCGCGATGTCGCACTGGACGCAGTGGTGGAAGCGCGCGGTGCGCACCGGCCACACGACCGCCGACTTGCTGGCGAAGTACGGCGCGGCGCCCGAGCACCGCCGAGCGCGGCGCGCGCTCTCCGCGCTCTTCTGGGCGGTCGCGGTGCCTTCCCTGTGGCTCACGAGCGTCGCTTGGTCGGTCGCGGGATCGAACGCGATTCCCGTGGTCGTCGCGACGTGCGTCGCGGCGCTCGCGTACGCGCACCTGCTGGCGAGGATTCGCCGGCGCTACATGCGCGCGGGACGCAGTCTCGCCGACGCGCGCGCGTACGCGTACTCGTGCGTGCTCGCGAAGTTCCCCGAGACGTGGGGCATGGTCTCGAGCGTCGGCGGGCGCATGTCGGGGCGCACGGCGCGCTGGATCGAGTACAAGGACGACGACCGCCAACCGATCACGGGGGGCGCGGGAGCGGATCCGTCGTGAAGCGCCACGTCCGATCCGCGGTCGATCAGGTCGCGCGCCTGTCGGGGTTCCTCGCGCTGCGCGAGCGCGAGGCGATGCGCGGCGTGACCGTGCTCACCTACCACCGCGTCCTTCCGGACGAGCGGTGCGCGCGCTACCCGTTCCCCGCACTGGCGATGCCGCTCACGGCGTTTCGTGAGCAAGTGCGGTGGCTCGTCGCGCACGGCGACGTCTTGTGCGTGCGCGACGCGCTCGAAACGGCACCCGGAGGGGCGCGGCCCACGTTCGCGCTCTCGTTCGACGACGGCTACCGCGATTCGTTCGAGCTCATCGCGCCGGTGCTCGAGGAGTTGGGCGTGCGCGGGACGTTCTTCGTGACGACCGGGTTCGTCGAGTCGCGCCGGATGATGTGGTTCGACCGAGCGGCCTTGCTGTTCGACGAGGTCGACGACGGGACGCGGCGCGACATCGTCCACGATGTGTGCGGACCGGAGATCGCGCGCCACTGGCCGGCGCCGGGAGCGCGCGGCGCGTCGTGGACGAGCCTCTTGAAGCAACGCCCTCCCCGCCAGCGCGACGCCGTGCTCACCTGGCTCGAGTGGATCCTGGGCGGATCGCCGCGCCTCGAGGGGTTCGAGCCGATGACGTTCGCGGAGGTGGCGACCCTGCATCGAAGGGGTCACGAGATCGGCTCGCACTCGGTCAGCCACCCCGTGCTGACGGATCTCGACGACGCGTCGCTCCAACGCGAAGTCGACGGGGCGCACGGCGTCCTGCGCGCCCATCTCGGGACGCCCGTCGCCGGGTTCTGCTATCCGAACGGCGACCACGACGAGCGGGTCGTGCGCGCGGTGGCGCGTTCAGGCCACACGTACGCGTGCTCGACACAGCAAGGAATCCACGCGCGCGGCGAGGATCGCTATCGCATCCGGCGCGTCGACATCGTGCGCGATCGCGTCACGCGCGGATCGCGAAGGCTCGACGTCACCGGATTCCGGCGCGAGCTGTGCGGCCTGTACCGCCGGGCGAGGTCGCCGTGAAGGTCCTCTATCTCACGAACCAGTATCCGAAGCCGAGCCATACGTTCATCCGGCGCGAGATCCACGGCGTCGAGGCGACGGGCATCGAGGTCGAGCGCGTCTCGATCCGTCCGCCCTACGAGCCGCTCGTCGACGAGATCGACCGGCGCGAGCGCGACCGCACGCGCGTGTTGCTCGATCGCGGCGCGTGGGGGCTCGTGGCGCCGTCGGTCGCGACGTTCGTCTCGCGGCCCGTGCGTTTCGTGCGTGCGCTGAGCACCGCGCTCGCGATGGGCCTTCGCTCCCCGCGGGGAGTCGTGCGTCACCTCGCCTACGTCGGCGAAGCGTGCCGCCTGCTCGCGTGGACGCGCAGAGCCGCCGTCGACCACGTGCACGCGCACTTCGCCACCAATCCGGCCGACGTCGCGCTCCTGTGCCGCGCGCTCGGCGGCCCGCCGTTCAGCTTCACCGCCCACGGCACCGCCGATCTGGGCTCGAAGTCCGCGGACTCGATCCCGCGCAAGCTCGACACGGCCGCGTTCGCCGTCGCGGTGTGTCTCGACGGACGCCGCGCGCTCGTGCGCCGCGCCCCGGAGCACGACGGCAAGGTCCACGTCGTCCACTGCAGCGTCGATCGCCAGTTCTTCTCGCCGCGAGCGGGCGCCGTCGATCCGCCGGTGTTGACGTGCGTCGCTCGTCTCAGCCCCGAGAAGGAGCACGCGACGTTGCTGCGCGCCGCGCGGATCCTCGTGGACGAAGGGCTCGAGTTCGAGCTGCGACTCATCGGAGACGGCCCCGAGCGCGGTGCGCTCGAAGCGCTGTGTCGAGACCTCGATCTCGTGCACCGCGTGCGCTTCGACGGATGGCTGAGCGGCGAGGCCGTTCGCGAGGCGATCGTCGAGTCGCGCGCGGTCGTGCTCGCGAGCTCGTCGGAGGGGTTGCCGGTCGTCCTCATGGAGGCGTTCGCGCTCGAGCGACCCGTCGTGAGCACGGACGTCGGCGGGATCCGCGAGCTCGTGGAGCCCGGACTCTCGGGTTGGCTCGTCGCACCGCGATCCGCCGGCGCGTTGGCCGCGGCGATGCGCGCGGTCTTGCGCGCCGAGCGTGACGTGCTCGCGGAGATGGGTCGCCACGGCGCCGCGCGTGTCGCCGAGCTCCACGATGCTCGCGCACAAGGCGCGAAGATCGCGCGTCTCTTCCTCGAATCTCGGATGCGCACTGCTACGCAACCGACGGCCCGGGCGCGTGCTACCGGAATCCTCGCCGGTTGACGCGGGGATCCATCGACTGTCCGCAATTTCACGGGGGGGTTATCTGGAATGACCCCAGCGCGGCGTCAGTGGCCGCCAACTTCGAGCGAGCAACATGACTGCCCAACCGATCGGCCACAAGCGCTCCACCGATGCCGCTGTCGCTGACTTCTTTCGACCTCATTGGAGGAATTCGATCCTCGCGCTCCGCGACTCCGTGCTTCGCAGGCTCGACGCCAGCGCGCTCTCGGATGCGCGCGCGCTCCAAGACCGCACCAATCCGCTCGCGCCTACGCCGGCGTTCGATCGCTCGACGCAGCGCATCCTGTCCGCGCGAGAGTTCAACTGCCTGCTCGAGCGCGAGCGCGACCTCGCCAACCGCGGGACGCGGTGCTTCAGCGTGATCGTGTTGCGCCGAATGGGCGGCGGCGCTCGCGGGTTCGAGCGGATGGGACGCGAAGCTCGTGAGCGGTTGCGGTCGACCGATCTCGTCGGACGCACCGCGGGCAATCGCTTCGAGCTCTTGCTCGGCGACACGGGTCCCGTCGGCGCGTGCGTGGTCGCGGATTGGCTCGACCGGCTCGCGATCGAGATCGGAATCCACGTCGAGCCCAGGCTGTACGTCTATCCGTCGCTCAGCGAGGCGCAGCAGAGAAGCCTCGACGAGCACGGTCACGACGGCGACGTCGCAAGCAATGGCCACGCGCCGTCGAACG
>CAZQHA010000143.1:0-9853 GCA_964592795.1 uncultured Planctomycetaceae bacterium
AATCGAACACGGTGAGCGTATGGACGGTTGCGGGTGCGTTGAAATCCCTCCAGAAACCAGAGCCGACCGGCGTCCAAACCGCCCCGTTCCACTTCGCGACTCCGCGCGCCAAGACACTGCCGGCGCCGACGAACCCGCCGCCCGCGAAGAGCCGCGACGCGTTCGGTCCCCCGGCGTCGTCGTCGAACGCGATCAGTGCGTTCACCCCATCGACGCCGCCGAACACGCCGGTGCCGAGCGACGACCACGACGAACCGTTCCAGGCTGCGACGCCGTTCACGGAGAGGCCGGCGACCGTCACGAATTCACCGCCCACGGCCAACGCAGGAGGCGCGCCTCCGGTTCCGTCGGCGTCGTACGAAGCCAGCGCTCGCACGGAATCGTCCGCTCCCCAATTCGTGACGAGCTCCGACCACGACGAACCGTTCCAGCGCACGAGGGTATCGACCGGCTGCAGATCACCGGCGATGTCGAAGTTGCCGCCGACGTAGAGCACGGGCAGGCCAGGACCCGCGCCGTCATCGTCGAACACCGACAGACTCATGACCACCGATAGATGGTTGAAGGTCTGCAGTGCGACTCCGGAGCCACAGGGAGACCAACTCGTGCCGTCCCACGCGGCCACTCGCGGAGAAGCTACGCCCCCCGCGGTGTGAAACGTTCCACCCACGTAGAGCCGCGGCTCGTTCGGGCCCGTGTCATCGTCATCGAACGAGGCCAGCGCGTACACGGTTCCTCCCGAAACCCCGTGCCCGAGCGGCGACCAAGACGTGCCGTTCCACCGAGCGACGAAAATCGCGCCTGCGCCGCCCGCTGCGGTGAACGTGCCCCCCGCATACAACGCCGGTGGCGTCGGGCCCGCGCCGTCATCGTCGAATACGGCCAGTGCGCGAACGAACTCGTTCACGCCTCCACCGACCGCCGACCAAGACGTGCCGTCCCACTTGGCGATGCCACCCGCCGGCACACCACCCGCCTCCGAGAACATTCCGCCGGCATACAACGCGGGAGCGTTCGGCCCCGCTCCGTCGTCGTCGAACACGGCGAGCGCATAGATGCCGTCATTCGTGCCGCTTCCAAGCGGCGACCAAGACGAACCGTCCCATTTCGCGATGCGATTCGCGGGAACTCCGCCCGCGATCGTGAAGGAACCGGCGGCATGGAGTGCTGGCGGATTCGGTCCCGCACCGTCGTCGTCGAACACGGCGAGCGCACGCACGCCGGCACCGTTCATGCCCGTCGACATCGGCGACCAGCTCGTGCCGTCCCACATCGCCACTCGATCGGCGGCCTGTCCACCGGCCGTCGTGAACGCGCCGCCGGCGTAGAGGATCGGTGGATTCGATCCGCTGCCGTCGGCGTCGAAGACCGACAACGCGCGGACGTCGCCGTCGAGCCCGGCACCCAGCTTCGACCACGAATTGCCGTCCCACATCGCGATGTGATTCGCGAACGAAGGAGTCGACTCTTCGAAAAAGCCTCCCACGTACAGCGCCGGCGCTCCGCTGGCCGTCACGCCGCTGGCCAGCGCGAACACGTCGTCACCGAGCTGCCCCCCCGATTCGTTGAACGAGTCGGTCCAGTGCGCGGTGCACTGCGCCGCGAGATCCGGGGCCAGGATCGCGGGCACGATCCACACGAAGGTCCGAATCCTTCTCATCACCGCGCTCCGTTCTCGCCGCTCGTGTCGAGCGGGTTCCGACCGCCGCCTCCGGACGAGCCGAGTATCCGCGGGATGCTCACAGGCGTCAAAGTCGATCCAGCCCGGAGCTACACGGCTCGAGGCCCGCCGGCGGTCCGGAGAAGTCTTCATTCCGCGCAATTCGTGGCGGGTCGCGCTCGCGCTTCCTGCGAATGAGGGCAGAACCCCATTTCAGAGGAGGTGCCCCGTGCACACTCGGATCGTTTCGACGCTTCTCGTTCTCGCCGCCGCCGCCGCTCTCCCCGGCGCCGGCATCGCCGCCCAGCAACACCAGCAAGCGCCGCTCGCGCCGCTGTGCCCCGAGCTCAAGATGCCGAACGACCCCGCGATCCATCGCGAGTTCGGCTGCTACTACTTCGGCAACTACGTCTGGAACGACGGCTCGGGCAGCGGCAACGTCTCCGGACGCATCTACTGGCCGAGCGATTGCTCGTCCTCCGAGCCGCCGGGCGTGCATCCGCTCGTGCTCATGATGCACGGCGACGGGCACTCGCACCTCGACTACGGCTACCTGATGTCGCACCTGGCGCGGAACGGTTTCATCGCCGCGACCATCTCGAACGGCGGCTCGAACCTGGAGCGCACGGGGCAGGCGCTCACGTTCCTGAACTTCGTCCGCAACAGTTGGGGGCACAGCGAGCACGTCGCGAACAACATCGCCTTGATCGGACACAGTCGCGGCGGCGAAGCCGTGCTGACGGTCGCGCGGCGGATCGAAGAGCTCGGCCTCACGCACAACGTCAACGCGATCATCTCGCTCGCGCCGACCGACAACCACGAGGGCGGCGGCATCCACGAGAGCATCGAGGGCGGCGAGAGCGAGTCGTTCCTCGTGATCTACGGCAGCGACGACGAGGACGTGTTCGGCTACTGCACGGACGGCAATCTTCCGACGTGCGGCATGCCGCTCGGCGAGCCGATGCGCACGGGCTTCTCGCTCTACGACCGGGCGGGAATCGAAGGCGAGACGGAGCCTTTCCCGCTGTACGACGAGGTCGTGACGCGAGCGATGCTGTTCGTCGAGCGCGCGAACCACAACAAGTGGCGCAGCAACTGCATCGACGTCTTCAACAACTTCCTGATCAGCTGCGACGCGCACTGGAACATCGCGAAGGGCTACATGAACGCGTTCCTGCGCTGGCAGTTGCTCGACCAGGGCATCTACAAGGACTTCTTCACGGGGCGCTGGATGCCGCCGAGCGTCGCGAACGAGGGCGCCGTCATCCACACGCAGTACACCGAAGGCTACGGCCGGCGCGTGCTCGACGATTTCCAGCAAGGCGGGATCGGCACGAACACGCTCGGCGGGAGCCTGACGAGCGGCGGCGCGATCCAGCTCGTCGCCGAAGGCACGACGTGGGACTACGACCCGACGAGCCCGCACGACACGCAGTCGCTCGTCGTGCAGTGGGCGCCGCCGGGCCTGGCGCCGTGGGCGCGCTGGTTCATCCCGAACTCGACGACGCCGCTCGGAGCGCGCTGGCGCGACGTGCGCGGCTTCGACTTCTTCAGTTTTCGCGCGGGGCAGGTCTTCGACTCGCCGTTCAACACGGAGGACGAGCCGAAGGAGATCTACGTCCAATTCCGCGACGCGTTCGGCGGCGTGTCGGAGTTCATCCGCACGGGACAGTTCGCGGAGCTCCCCTACCCGCGCGAAGCGCAAGTGAGCCACCAGGGCGTGCTGCTGATGGTCGCGAAGTCGGCGATGACGACGGTGCGCATCCCGATCTGCGGCGTGAAGGACGTCGACTTCGAGAACCTCTCGCAGGTGTACTTCTGGTTCTCGGTTCCCGGCAGCACATCGGGCGAGATGTTCATCGACAACCTCGAGTTCACGGACTGACGAACGTCACGTCGTGAACGCGTGAGCGGCGGGCATGAGCGATCGAGCTCATGTCCGTCGACGTTCTCTCCCGTCGCCGATGGGCCGCTCGCGAACGCTAAGAAGACTTCCTCTGGATAGCGGGTCACGCCGACATCGCATGGGGCACCGGCTCTTGCGGAGTATCGACGCTCTCCGTGAAAGCGTCAATCGACGTTGTATTCTGCGGAGCATGCCCATCATCGCCATTGGAATGGACCTGGCGCAGATCGCGCGCTTCGAGGAAGCGTACGGCCGGCGCGGCGAGCGCTTCCTCGAGCGTTTGTTCACCGAAGGCGAGCGCGCGTACTGCGACCGGCGCAAGTCGCGGCTCACGAACTACACGGGACGCTTCGCGGTGAAAGAGGCCGTGATGAAGGTGCTCGGCACGGGTTGGGCGCGCGGCGTGCGATGGCGCGACGTCGAGGTCGTGCGGCAACCGGGCTCGGCGCCCGAGCTCGTCCTCCACGGCGTCGCGCGCGAGATCGCGCGCAAGAAGGGCATCGCGAAGATCCACATCACGATCACGCACGACGCGGGGATCGCGGCGGCGGTGGCGGTGGCGGAGTCGTAGGGCTCGCGGAGAACCGGGCGCAGTACGAAGATCCCTTGCCGAGCGCGTGTGCTGAGCGGCGAGTGGCGCTGAGCGTCGTTCGAAGCACGATATCCTGCCCCTCTCTCCAAGCTCGCCGTGATGAACATCGCTCCCCTGTTCGCGTGTTGGCTCGCACTACAATCGGGCGGCGCCGAAGTGCCGTTGTTGCGCGTCGGGATCACGGCGGAAGGCGAGATCGTCGACTCCGATTCTCGCGTGCGCACCGAGGCGATCGACAAGGGCTTCATCGACGCACCGGTGCTCGCGAAGCGCTATCGGATCGAGGTCGAAGTCCCGGGGACGTACACGATCGAGCTGCGCTCGTACCTCTTCGACGCGTACCTCGTGCTGCGCGACGACGCCGGCGACGTGCTCGCCGAAGACGACGACGGTCTCCTCGGCACGCAGGCTCGCATCACGGTGGAGCTCGCCGCGGAGAAGCGATACGAGCTCGAGGCGTGCGCGGGGCACGGCGGACGTGGAGCGTTCGAGCTTCGATTCGTTCGCGGGAGTGGGGCACAGCTCTCACCGAGCGAGCGAAGCGCCGCCGAACTCGAGGACGCGAAGAAGTCGGTCGAGCTGCGGGAGCGAGTGCTGGGACCGCAGCACCCCCACACGGCGACCAGCCTCACCAACCTGGGGGGACTGCTCTACGCTCTTGGCGACTACGACGCGGCGCTCCCGCTCTTCGAGCGCGTGCTCGCGATCCACGAGAAAGCCGACGGTCCGACGCATCCTGAGACCGCGAACGCTCTCAACAACCTCGCGGTGGTCCAGAGAGCGCGGGGCGATCTCGACGGTGCGCTCCGGCTCTACGAGCGCGCGCTCGCAATCCGTGAGGAGCTTTTGGGCCCCGAGCATCCGGACACGGCGCTCAGCCTCGACAATCTCGCCAAGCTGCTTCATGCGCGCGGCGAGCTCGACCGAGCTCAATCGCTCTTCGAGCGCGCGCTCGCGATCCGCGAATCACGCTTCGGGCCGAGTCACGTCGCCACGGCGAGAAGCCTCGACAGCCTCGCGGTGCTGCTCCACGATCGCGGGGACCTCGACGGTGCGCTCCCGCTACTCGAGCGCGCGCTCGCGATCCGCGAGGAGCTCCTCGGACCGACGCATCCCGACACGGCGACGAGCCTCAGCAATCTCGCCTCTCTCCTCAAGGATCGCGGCGACCTCGACGCCGCGCTGCCGCTCAACGAGCGATCGCTCGCGATCTGGGAAAACGCAGTCGGACCGATGCACCTGAATACGGCGAGGAGCCTCAACAACCTCGCCTTGCTGCTTCAGTTTCGCGGCGATCTCGACCGTGCGCTCGCGCTCTGCGAACGCGCGCTCGAGATCTACGAGAAGGTCCTCGGGCCGACTCATCCCGAGACCGCGCTCGGTCTCAACAACCTCGCCAGGGTGCTCCATGATCGCGGCGACCTCGACGGCGCGCTGCCCCTCCTCGAGCGGGCGGTCGCGATCCGCGAGTCGGTCCTCGGAGCGACGAATCCCGACACGGCGAAAAGCGTCAACAATCTCGCCGGTCTGCTGTGGGCGCGCGGCGACTTCGACGGCGCACGTCCGCTGTACGAGCGCGCTCTCGCGGTCGCGGAGAAGGTGCTCGGACCGACGCATCCGGACACGGCGAGAAGCCTCGAGTGTCTGGCCCTCTTGCTTCACGATCGCGGCGACCTCGATGCGGCGCTGCCGCTGTACGAGCGCGCGCGCGCGATCCGTGAGGAGGTTCTCGGGCCGATGCATCCCCACACGGCGGCGAGCCTCAGCAACCTCGGCTTGCTCCTCAAGGATCGCGGCGATCTCGACGGCGCGCTTCCGCTCTTCGAGCGCGCGCTCGAGATCCGCGACAAGGTCCACGGGGCGACGCATCCCGAGACGGCGGCGGTGCTGAACAACCTCGCGTTGCTGCTCGAGGCTCGAGGCGATCTCGACGGCGCTCGACCGCGCTTCGAGCGCGCGCTCGCCATCCAGGAGACGACGCTCGGGCCCACGCATCCGAGCACCGCGTCGACCCTCAGCAACCTCGGATTGCTCCTCGAGGCTCGCGGCGACCTCGACGGCGCGCTTCCGATCCTCGAACGCGCGCTCGCCGCCCGCGAGAAGGTCCTCGGTGCGACGCATCCCGACACGGCGCGAAGCCTCGCCAAGCTCGCGTTGCTCGCAGCCGACCGCGGCGATCCTGCGCGCGCTTTGGAGCTCCTCCAGCGTAGTCTGCACTCGAACCGCGCGTCGCGCCTTTCGCTCCTCTCGTCCGCGAGCGAGAGGGAGAGCTGCCTGTACCTCGCGTCGATGCGCTGGCAGATCGAGGCGCTTTCGAGCCTCTCCTCCGGCCGCGATGCGGCCGAAGCGATCCTTTCTTGGAAGCATCAAGCGGGACGGGCGCTGCACGCTCGGCGCGCGGGATTGCATGCGCAACTTTCGACGGAGCAAGCGAGCGACCTCGGTGCGCTGAAGTCCGTCCAGTCGCGGCTCTCGAAGCTCGCGTTCTCGAGCGAGATCCAGGATCGCGAACTGCACCAGCGCGAGCTCGCGCGGCTTCAGGAAGAGCGTGAGCGGCTCGAACGCTCGCTCGCAGCCGAGGTCGATGTGCTCCTGCCGGAAGCGCCGTCGCTCGACGAAGTGCACAAGGCCCTGCCGGCGGGTTCCGCGCTCGTCGACGTCTTCGTTCACCGCGTTTACAAGCCGGCCCAGCGCGAGGACGGAAAGGTCATCGCGAGCGGCCGCTGGCTCGAGCGTCGCGTGTCGGCTTGGATCACGCGGCCCGATCGCGAGGAGAGCATCCGCGTCGATCTCGGCACCGAGAGCTCCGTGCAAGAGAGAATCACCGCGTTCTTGCACGAGCTTCTCGCTCGCGACGGCGAAGAGCTCGCACAGCGCGGGCGAGCCGTTCGACCCGCGGGAACCGCAACCGACGCTGGAGAAAGCCTGCGCCGACAAGTCTGGGATCCGCTCGCGTCGAAGCTCGACGGAGTGACGCGCGTGTTCGTTTCGCCCGACGGTCCGCTCGCGACGCTGCCCTTCGAGACGCTCACGCTCGAGGACGGCAGCTTCCTCGTCGAGAAGGTCTCGTTCGTCTACTTGCAGTCGGCGGACTCGCTGACGAGAGCGCACGCAGAGACGGCGATCGACGAGAGCTTGCTCGCCGTAGGCGGCGTCGACTACGGCGCCGAGAGCCCTGCCGCTTGGGTCGCGGCCGCGGCTTCTCGACCCTCTCCATGGCGCGGCTCGGAGCTTCGCAGGGGATTCTCCGAGCGATGGAACTCGCTCGCGTTCACACGAGAGGAGTCCGAGCTCGTGAAGCTTCTCTACGGGCAGGTCTTCTCGGACAGCGCGAGACTGCTGCTCGAAGGAGCCGATGCGACCGAGGAACGTCTGAAGCGCGAGCTGCCGCTGCACGCGACGGCGCACATCGCGACGCACGGATTCTTCAATCCCGAGGGTCTTCCTTCCTTATGGAAGAGTGCGCTCGAAGAGACGCAGAAGGAGCAGAGCGGCACGAGCGGCGGCCAACACGTGCTCGCCGGCCGTGCGCCGGGACTTCTCTGCGGTCTCGTGTGCGCCGGCGTGAATGCCGAGCCCGAGGAGGGGCGCGACGACGGCTATCTCACCGCGGAGGAAGTGGGCTGGCTCGATCTCTCGAAGGTCGAGCTCGTCGTGCTCTCCGCGTGCGAGACGGCGCTCGGTAAAGCCGAGTCGGGTGAGGGGTTGCTCGGACTGCGGCGTGCGTTCGAGCTCGCAGGCGCGAAGACGGTCGTGAGCAGTCTTTGGTCCGTGAAAGACCAGTCGACCGCGCGCCTGATGCAGAGCTTCTACGAGAACCTGTGGATGAAGAAGATGGGCCGCGCCGACGCGCTGCGCGCAGCTCAGCTCGAGCTGCTCGCGAAGAACCGGGCGCAGTACGAAGACCCGCTGTCGAGCACGTGGGGCGCCTTCGTGCTCGGCGGCGAGTGGCGCTGACGAACCGGCGCGCGGCATAGGGAACGGTCAGTGCGCGCCGACGGTGCGGCTCGACCTCGACCGCGAGCGGGAGAAGCATGACAACTCGCGCGGGGGTGAGATCGCCGTCTTCGCCGCGAACCGCTCGCCTCGAAATTCGTCTCGAGCACCGCAACCAGTCCGTGACCGACTCGGTCTGAGGCGGGATGCGGCCCCGAGGTGTGCTCGTGGGCAGCAACCAGAGCCATCGACGTTCTCGTCCGGGAGATCCTGTTCGTGGAAGCGACCGGGACGGGCGCGAACTTCCACTACTACGACACACTGCCGATCGAGTGGCTCGAGTTCACTCTGAACGGGGCCGACTACAGCCTGGAAACGCCCGGAGCGACGAACAAGGCAGCGCCGAACGGCTGGTACCATGCCGTGATTCCCGTCCCCGCGTCGGCATCCGAAACGCACAGCACCTACGCATCCACCATCAAGCGGCAAGGGAGCAACCAACTTGGCGGCCGGAAAATGCTCGTGGAGTTCAAGACTCCGTAGCCGCCTGATTCTCGGAGGTCTCTTGTTCCTGACCTCGTGCGCGTCCCGTGGACGAATCGAGGATCGGGTGACAGCGGACTTCCGCGTACTCGCGCCGACTGTTGAGTTGCACGGAAAGGTCGCGCAGATCATGGACGACCTTCTCCCGCAGATCGCTGCGGCATTCGGGAATCCCGTTGGGGAAACGGTGTTCGTCGCGGTGGCGCCCGACTGCCAGTCGGCGCAGTTGAAGAGCGGCGCTATTTCCGGTTCGGGCGGCATTCTCCTGTACGACACGGATCCCAGCCGGATCGTCGGCAATCTCGGTCACGAGATCGTGCACGTGGTCGTGGGCGACCGGCCCTCGTGCTGGAACAGACTGCCGGTCGTTCTCGAGGAGGGACTGTGCTGCCTCGTGGACTACGGTCTCGAAGGAACTGACAAGGTCGTTCTCGAGGGTTACATGCCAACGCCGGTCGTCGAGCACTATCTGGGGCTGAGTCAGCGCGACCTGCATTCACAGGAGGGCGACGAGATCCGCGCGACATACCGCAGCGCCACCTATATGGCTGGGCTCCTCGGTTTCCAAAGGCTCGAAGCGCTTTGTCGACGAGCATGCGGGGAAGGGCACGCACTGATTCCGACGGAGTGGATTCTCGCCGCACTGGAAGAGGTCGAGATTCTGCGCCACTCAAAGGATCCAGCCGCGCCCTCGTCCTCGGTGGATCCGCTCTTCGGAAGGATCGAGGCTTCCGTTCCGCGGAAGACGACGATCACGATTCGGGCCGACTTCCCCGGTCATGAGTTCGAGGAAGTAAGGCAGGAGAGCACGACGCGATGACGCGTGTACCTCGTGTCAGGACGTGTGGAGACGTGAATCGTGCGATGCGAGGGGGAAGGCGGAGAGCGGACCGGTGATACCGAAGACGTGAGTCCTCGCGGGGGTCGCCTTCCGCTTCACGTCACGACATCCACAGACTCCGGGGCTAGTTCCAGTCGTCGCCGACGACTCGCTCGGCCCTACTGGATCGACGCCATGTCGATCACGAATCGGTACTTCACGTCGCCCTTGAGCAGCCGCTCATAGGCCTCGTTGATCTGCTGCATCCGGATCATCTCGACGTCGCACACGACGTCGTTCGCCGCGCAGAAGTCGAGCATCTCCTGCGTCTCGCGGATGCCGCAACATCTCAGCCGACGAAGCCACTGTCTCGGCAAATTCTTTCTGTTCAGCGTT
>CAZQHA010000144.1:0-9849 GCA_964592795.1 uncultured Planctomycetaceae bacterium
GCGCGGCGGATGAGGCGGCGCGGGATGTGCAGGCCCGCGTCGCGCGTGAGGGGGGCGATCTTCGTCTCGGGTCCGGTGACGAGGTCCACGCCCGCGGGGATGTTGAGCTCCTTCGCGAGGATCACGCCGCCGGGCGTGAGGTGACCGACCGGCACTTCGATGCGGTCGGGGATCTGCGTCGGGATCGCGCGGATCTTGACGTGCGTGACGAGGTGGTTGAGCAGACCGCCCTTGGGGTGACCCACGAACTCGAGCTCCACGTCGGCGTCCGTCTTGACGTCGAGGCGCACGCGCTTGAAGTCGATGTGGATGATCGTCTCGCCGAACGTGTCCCACTGCAGCTCGCGGACGAGCGCCGTCTGGCTCTGGCCGTCGAGCTGGATGTCGTACACGTGCGAGTGCCGGCGGCGCGTCGCCATGAACGTGTGGGCGTCGATGTGGAAGTCGACGTGGGGATGCTTGTCGTCGGGAGCCAGGCTCGCGGGGATGCGGCCTTCGGCGCGCAGCTTGCGCGCGTGACGGCTGCCGACCTTCGTGCGCGGTTCCGCCTTCAGGGTTTCGGTGGTTTTCATGGGACTCTTCACGATGGATGCGCCCGCGCCGCGGGCTCAGGCAGGACACTCTTCGAATAGGGAGCTCACCGACTCGTTGCGGTGAATGTTCATGATGGCGCGCGCGAGGAGCGGCGCGACCGAGACGACCTCGACGCGCTTCGGCGCCCCGTCGCGGAGCGGGATCGAATCCGTGATCAGGAGCTTGTCGATCGGCGCGGCGTCGAGGCGCTCGACGGCCGGCCCGCACAGCACGGCGTGCGTGACCGCGATCACGATCTGCTTCGCGCCGTTCGCGCGCAGGATGCGCGCCGCCTCGGAGATCGAGCCGCCGGTCGAGATCATGTCGTCGACGAGGATCACGTTGCGCCCTTCGACGTCGCCGATCACGTGCTCCACCGCGATCTGCGAGCCCGAGATGCGGCGCTTGTCGACGATCGCGAGGTCGGCGTTGTCGAGCGCCTTCGCGTACGCGCGCGCCATCTTGATGCCGCCGACGTCCGGCGAAACGATCACGGGGCGGTCGATGTTGATCTTGCGCACGGCGTTGAGCAGTGCCGGCTTCGCGTACAGGTGGTCGACGGGGATGTCGTAGAAGCCCTGGATCTGCGCCGCGTGCATGTCGAGCGCGAGCAACCGATCCGCGCCGCAGTTCACGAGCGTGTTCGCCACGACCTTCGCGCTGATGGGCACGCGACCTTCGTCCTTGCGGTCCTTGCGCGCGTAGCCGTAGTACGGGAGCACCGCGGTGATGCGGCCGGCGCTCGAGCGGCGCAGGCAATCGAGGAGCAACAGCAGCTCGACCCAATTCTCGTTGACCGGCGGACACGTCGGCTGGACGACGAAGCAATCCGTGCCGCGCAGGTCGTCGTTGACCTTGATGTCGATCTCGCCGTCCGGGAACCGGCCGACGTACGCCGCCGCGAGCGGCATGTCCATGTGCCGCGCGATCGCTTGCGCGAGCGCGGGGTGCGCGTTGCCGGCGATGAGCGTGATCTTCTCGCTGTAGGAGGGCACGGAGATCTCTCTTTCAGGGGACCTTCTTGGACTTCGGCGCGTGCGCGGCATCCGCGGGCGCCTGCGCATCCTTCGAGCTCTTCGTCAGCCGGCGCGCCGGGACGCCGACCCACACTTGTCCGTCGCCGACGGCCGAGTCGCGCGTGAGCACCGCGCCCGCGCCGGTCGTCGCGCCGGAGCCGATCGTGTTCGGTGCGACGACGACGGTGCCGCTGCCGACGAAGGCGTTGTCGCCGACGACCGACGGGTGCTTCTTCTTGCCGTCGTAGTTCGCGAAGATCGTCCCCGCGCCGATGTTCGTGCGCGATCCGATCGTCACGTCGCCGAGGTAGGCGAGGTGCTTGGCCTTCGACTTCGATCCCAGGCGCGCGTTCTTCGCTTCGGTGAAGTTGCCGACCTCCGCACCGTCCTCGAGGACGGTGCCCGCGCGCAGGTGCGTGAACGGTCCGACCTCGCAGCCGGCGCCGACCTTGACCCCCGAGCGGATGACCGTGCAGGGCAGGATCGTCGTGCCCGGGCCGATCTCGACGCCGTGGTCGATGTACGTGGTCGACGGGTCCTCGATGTACACGCCGTTCGCGAGATGCGCCTCGAGGATGCGCACCTGCAGCGCCCAACGCGCCTCGGCGAGGTCGGCGAGAGTGTTGACGCCGATCGCTTCCGAAGGATCCTCGAGCTCGACCGCGACCGCCGGGCGGCCTTGCTTCACGAACATGCCGATCACGTCGGTGAGGTAGAACTCGCCCTGCTTGTTCTTGTTCTCGAGCTTCGGCAGCGCCGCGAGCAGCGCCTCGCCGTCGAACGCGTACACGCCGAGGTTCACCTCGGGGATCGCGCGCTCCGCGATCGACGCGTCCTTTTCCTCGACGATGGCGCGGACGCCCTGGCCGTCGGCGCTGCGGACGATGCGGCCGAAGCCGCGCGAGTCGTCGGGACACGCGGTGAGCAGCGCGACGCCCCCGTCGGCGGCCGACGAGTGCACGGCGACGAGCTCCTTCAAGCTCTCGGGCTGGAGGAGCGGCATGTCGCCGTAGAGCACGACGACGCGGCCGGGGTCCCTGCCGAGCGCCGGGATGCAGCACTGCAGCGCGTGTCCGGTGCCGAGCTGCGGTTCCTGCCGGACGAGCGTGACGCGCGCGAGCTGTCCCGTCGATTGGAGCGCGCGCTCGACTTCCTCTTGTCCGTGACCGACGACGACGAGGATGCGCGCAGGCGAGAGCGACAGCGCCTGGTCGATCACCCACGCGAGGAGCGGCCGGCCGCACACGGGATGGAGCACCTTCGGGCGCGCGCTCTTCATGCGCTTGCCCAGGCCCGCAGCGAGGATGACCACGCTGGTCGGCGATGACTTGGGCTTGGCGCTCACGGCGCCTCCTTGCCCTGTGCTCGTTTCATGCGGATGGTTCCGGCCCCGCCCGGTGCCCGGCGGAAAGCCCACGCAATTCGAAATGTGGGGCGAGAATTGTACACGGGCACCGAACGCGCGTCAAACGACGACCGGGGCTCTGTCATCGGGACTCTTGCCCAAATCGCGACCGTTCGCGCGCGGCGATTCGGAATCGCGCTGGAGGTCCCTTCCATGTCGATTCCCCTCACGATCGGCGGCACAGCTCTCACAGCCGCGCTCGCGCTGGCGCCGGCGGACTCGCGACATCACGGCATGACGGCGCTGAGGGCGAGCCAGATCACGTCGGGGTCGAGCCTCGCGTCCACGGCGTGCTCGATGACGTTGAGTCACGCGGACTCGCGCGAGCTCTTGCGCGCTCTCATCCGCGTCCAGTACCAAATCCGTCTCGATCTAGGACGGCTGCGCGCCCTCGCTCTATTGGCGGAGCAGGGAAATCACCCGCCCGGTTTCCATTCGCAAGCCGATGCAGTCGCTCGACGTCTGGTTCAACACCTCGACCTGACCGCGCGGTCGGCTCAGTTTGGTTCGATCCACATTGCCGACGGCTCCGTGGACTGGATCTGCATCCAGATCGCTCCGACCGACGCGTCCGGAGTCAGATTCTTGCTGCAGGACTGCACAGTGCAGACCCAGGGTCTCGAGTCAATCGACATGACTACATCAGCCAATGCCAACAACGCGCGCGCAGACATTGAAGCGGCGATTTGGCTCTCGGAGTACCGCGGTCGATATCTCGGTCTCGTGCGCGCGCTCCTGAATGCGTGACCTCACCTCGGGGGACCGCGACGCTCGTGCGCGTTGTCGGACAGGGATCGGAGTTCGAGCCACAATGACGGCGTTTGGGCGCGACTCGTTCAGACGCGGCCGCAGAAACTGCCTCTCCCGCTCCTGAGTCGCGAGGGCTCGAGCGCGCGCTCGTGGGACTCGCGCGCCGCGCCGTCGCGCCCGAGCCGCCGGCACAAGTCGGCCCGAGCGGCATGCGCGAGGTGGTAGCCCTGCACCTCGCCCCCGCGAGGAGCGTGTCTGTGAGCGCGAGACCGTCCTCGAATCCGTCGCGCATCGCGACCGCATCGGGCGATTGAGCTCGACGATAGGCGACGGCGCCGCAACGATGAGCAGGTCGTACAGCGCGACGATCTCCTCCCAATCCGTCGTTTCCGCGCTCGGCGTTCGGCGTGCACTGCCGCAATCGCGGCCTGAAGCGTGTACGCTCCGTAGCGGCGCGAGGCGATCGCGAGCGTGACGTACGCGGCACCCTCGGCGATTTGCGCACGGTTCCACACGCTCCGATCCTGGTCCTCGATCAGCACGAGCTCGCCATCCGGTCCGCTTCGCGCAGCGCGTCGCGCGTCGTGGAGCAACACGAGCGCGAGCAATCCTTCCGCTTCGGGCTCGGGACAGAGCTCCACGAGAAGGCGCGCGAGGCGCACCGCCTCGACGGACAGGTCGACGCGCACGAGGTCTGTGCCCGACGTCGCGAGATAGCCTTCGTTGAAGACGACGTAGATCACGTGGAGCACCGCGTCGAGACGCGCCGGCAGCTCCGCGCGCGAGGGCACTTGGTACGACACGCGCGCCTCGCGCAGCTTCGCCTTCGCGCGCACGATTCGCTGCGCGATCGTTGCGCCGCTCGTCAGCAGCGCGCGCGCGATCTCCTCGGTCGTCAGGCCGCACACCTCGCGCAGAGTGAGCGCGACCTGCGCTTCCCGCGCGAGCAACGGATGGCAACACGCGAACACCAGGCGCAATCGATCGTCTTCGATCTCGTCGGGTTCGCGCGGTTCGTCCGTGCGATCGAGGCGCTCGACGATCGGCGCGAGCGACGCGTCGAAACGCGCGCGGCGGCGCAGCGCGTCGAGCGCCTTGTGCCGGCCCGTCGACACGAGCCACGCGCGTGGGTTCGCAGGGTCGCCGCTCTGCGGCTATTCTTCGAGCGCCGCGGCGAACGCGGCCGCCAGGGCCTCTTCAGCGAGGTCGAAATCCCCGAGCAAGCGCAGCAGCGTCGCGAGCACGCGAGACGACTCGGCGTGCCACAGCGTTTCGAGTCGCTCTCTAAGCCTCGCGTGCGTGCCCGAACTCACTGATGACACGCCGCCGCGAACGGCCGGAGCTCGATCCACCAGCCGAGCTTCTCGCCCATGCGCGCCGCCGGGTGCAGCGACGCGACGCGGATCGCGTCGTTGAGGTCGCGCGCCTCGATGATCACGAGCCCGCCGACGGTCTCCTTGGTCTCGACGAACGGACCGTCGCTGACGATGGGCTTCGCGCCGTTCGGGCGCAGCGCGACGTAGTCCCATTCGAGGCTGTGGCCCTCGAGCAGCTGCCCGGTCGCGCGCAGCTCCGCGTCGTAGGCCTTGGCGCGTTCGAGGAGCTCGGCGAACTGCTCCTTGGTCAGCTTTTCCATCTTCGATTGGTCGCCGTAGGCCAGGCACAGGTACTTCATGGCGTGTCTCCGTGGTTCGGAAGTGAGTCGATCGGAACGCCCTTGGTCGATCGGGCCCACGGCGAATCGACGACGATCTCGAGAATAAGGATACGGCCGGGGAGGTGAGCCCCGGCCGATATGTGCGTCCCCGAGAAGGTGGACCGACGCGCCGTGCTAGAACGAGGAATCGATCACGACGAGCACGAATCCATTCCCGTAGAAGGTCGCGCCGGTCGTGTCGACGAAGAGCGGACGCAGCTTCAGCCACATCGACTCCGTGCCGATCGGCAGCGCCACGATCGGAAGCGTCGCGTCGAGCGTGCCCGACGCCGGAATCGTTCCGATGTACACGCCTTCGGGCTTCTTCGTGGGCGCGACGGGCAAGTGGTTCGGCGCGGCGACGGCGAGCGGGCTCAGCGGAGACGTGATCTCGCCGACCTGCAGGAACACTTTGTCGCCCGGCGAACCGGTCGCGGTCAGCGCCGCGCCCGAGTTCTCACGCACGGACGGGACCCCGCTGAGCCGGCGCGGCACGCCGGTGAGCTGCGTCCACGTGCCCCCCACGGTGAAGGCCGGTTGTCCGGGCGATCCCGACGGGCCGGAGCCCGTGCACCCGGGTCCGCCGGCGCCGCCCGGCCCTCCGGCGAGCTGACTCCCGCGCGTGCGCAGGTCCGCCGGTGTCGCGCTCGACGTGACGAGAGCGCCGTGACCTCCCGCGCCACCCCAACCGCCGATACCAGGGCAGTCCTCGTCCCAGCCGCCCAAGCCTCCGCCGCCACCCGTGAACGTCGAAGCGATCGCGAGTGCCACGCCGTCGGTGAGCACCAGCGCGTGGCCGCCCGCGCCGCCGTTCCACTCGTCTCCGCCCGAAAGAATCCCGTGACCGCCCGTGAGCGTGCAACCGATGAGGCGCAGCAAGGAACCCGTGCTCGACAATCCGTATGGGCCCACGCTGCCCGCGCCGCTCTCCGCCCAGCCGTGGTCGCCGGCGTCGACTTTGCATGCCACGAGCTGAATGTCCGCGTCGCTCTGCGAGATCGCAGCGGGTCCGCCGAACTCGGCGCCCCCGACGGTGCCTTCGGCGCCGACCGCGTCGCAGCCTTCGAGCCAGACCGAGCCGGCGTTGAACTGCGAGCGCAGCGCATGTCCCGTCAAGGAGCTGCCGCGGAGCGCGAGTTTGCCGAGGACGACGAAGCCTCCGCCGGGTGTCGCCTCGACGAGGTTCTCACCCGCCACTCGAACGGGGTTCGTGCTCGCAGGATGACCGAGGATCGCCAGCGAGCGTCCGTCGAGCACGAACGACGCGTGATGCTGCGTGCCGGGCAGAGGAACGACCAGGATCGTGTCGTAATCCGCCGCGGCATCGATCGCGGCTTGGATCGTCGCGTGCGTGCCGCTGGGGCCGACGACGAATACGTCACCGGCAATAGCCGAGGATGCGAAGGCAAGCAGGGTGAGCGTCGAGCCAAGGCACGTGGTCTTCATACGGACCTCCTGGGATGAGTGGTGAACGACTCGAAATCCGATCCCGGACGGATGCAGCCTATGCGGTGCGAGGATCCGCCGACAGTCCGCCACCGATCTCACACGGCCGAGGGACCGGGAGCGGTTCAATAACCGCGCTTCAGCACGTCCCGCGCGATCACCATCCGCTGGATCTCGCTCGTGCCCTCGTAGATCCGCGTGACGCGCGCGTCGCGGTAGAGCTTCTCGATCGGATACTCCGCGGAGTAGCCCATTCCGCCGTGGATTTGCACCGCGCGGTCGACGATGCGGTCGAGCGCTTCGCTGCAGAAGAGCTTCACCATCGCCGACTCGCGAGAGAACGCGCGCTCGTTGTCGCACAGCCACGCGGTGCGATAGACGAGGCTCTCCATCGCGAAGATCTCGGTCGCGCTGTCGGCCAGCATCCACTGGATCGCCTCGTGCTCGCCGATCGACTTGCCGAACGCCTTGCGCTGCTTCGCGTAGTCGACGGACATGCCGTGCGCCTCGCGCGCGCAGCCCAGGCAGTTCGCGCCCAGCGCGAGCCGTCCGCGATCGAGCGTCGCCATCGCGACCTTGAAGCCCTCCCCCACCTCGCCGAGGCGGTGATCGTCGGGAATCTTCACGCCGTCGAACGCGAGCGTCACCGTGCTCGAGCCGCGCTGGCCCATTTTCTCCTCGCGCTTGCCGATCGTGAGGCCCTTCGAGTCGGAGCGCACGAGGAACGCGGTGACGCCGCCGCGCGCGCCTTTCGCGCGGTCGGTGACGGCGTAGACGGTGATCAAGTCCGCCGCGTCGCCGTTCGTGATCCACACCTTCTCGCCGTTCATCACCCATGCGCCGCCGTCGCGCACCGCGGTCGTCGTCATCGCGGCCGGATCGGAGCCCGCGTTCGCCTCGGAGAGCGCGTACGCCGTGCGCACCTTGCCGCTCGCCATGTCGGGCAGGAAGCGCCGTTTCTGCTCCTCCGTCCCGCCCACGTACACCGACATCGCGCCGATGCTCGCGTGCGCGCCGAGCGTCACCGCGACCGAGAAGTCGCCGCGCGTGATCTCGTCCATGACGACGCACAGGCCCGTCTCTCCGAGTCCAGCGCCGCCGTACTCGGCCGGCAGCGCGACGCCCAGGAACCCCAGCTCGGCCATCTCGTCGACGATCTCGGGCGGGATCTTGTGATCGCGCTCGATCTGCGCCGCGAGAGGGCGCACGCGCCGGTCGGTGAAATCGCGCGCCAGGTCGCGGAGCATCTTGAGCTCGTCGCTGAACGTGAGGTCCATGGCGCGGCATCCTAGCGGGAGCGCGAACTCCTGCGGACACTTGCCTACAATCACCGCGTCATGAAGATCCTCCTCGTCCTGGCGTGCGTCGTGCTCGCGGTCGTCGCGGGCGCCGCCGGCGCGCTGCTCGTCCAAACACCGCCGCCCGCGGCGCGCGAGCTCGTCGACGTCCCCGCGCCCACCGTTCCGATCGCGGAGGCGCGCGCGCCCGAATCGAATGCGCTCGACGACGGGGATCTCGCCGCGCGCGTCGACGAGCTCTCGCAGGAAGTCGCCGCGCTGCGCGAGGAGCTCGCGCGGATCCGCGAGGGGGCGAGCCGGGCGCCGGTTGCGGCTGCCTCGACGGACGCGAACGCGAGCCCGAGCGTGAACGACGACTTCGCACAGGTCCATCGCGACGACATCCTCGAGGTGATCGAGCAGGACCGACAAGCGCGCGAGCAGGAACGCGAGGCCGCGCGGGCGCAGCGCGAGGAGGAAGCGATCCTGGCGCGTGCCGAGCGCGTCGCTCGCGAGCTCGGCCTCTCCGCGATGCAGCAGAAGGCTCTCGCCGACGTCTACACGCTCGAGCGCCAGAAGCTCGCCGAGCTCCGCGCGACGCTGATCACGGACGCGTACTCGGAGATGCCGGTCAACGTGCGCGAGCAGTTCGCGACGCTGCGCCAGTGGCGCACCGATGAGCTGACCACGCGCTTTGGCAGCGATCTCGCGCAGAAGATCAGCGAGCAGGACGCCGACCGCTTCGGTCGCAACCGCCGCGGGCGGGGCGACTTCTTCGGCGGCGACGCCGGCGCGGGAACCCCGCGCTGACGCTGCATGGCGACGCCGCTGCGCAGAGCGCTCTCACGTGCCGTCGGTTGGGCTGCGGATCGGAAGATCCCGACGTTCTTGCGCGCGCCGGTCTATCGGACGTACGCGAAGTTGACCGGCGCGGATCTCTCCGAGGTGCTCTTGCCGCTCGCGCTGCACCCGAGCCTGGGCGCGTTCTTCGTCCGTCGATTGAAGGACGGCGCGCGTCCGATCCCGACCGATCGCTCCGTCCTCTTCTCGCCGGTCGACGGCACGATCCAGACCGCATGTCCGATCGAGCGCGGACAGATCCTCGAGGCGAAGGGACGCTCGTACTCACTGTCCGACTTCTTGTGCGGCATGTTCCCCGAGCTTCCGCTCGACGGCGGCTACGCGTGGACGATCTACCTCTCGCCGCGCGATTACCATCGCATCCACGCGCCGGCCGAGTGCGCGCTCACGCGCGTGGAGTGGTTTCCCGGCGCGTGCTACTCCGTCGCCCCCGCGGTGCTCGCGCGGCGTACGGTGCTCCCGATCAACGAGCGCGCGGTGCTGGAGCTCGCGACCTCGCGCGGACCGCTGTGGCTCGTGCTCGTCGGAGCGCTCAACGTCGGGCGCATCCGTGTGGTCGGCGTCGATCGCGAGAAGCAGGGCGCGATCGAGCCGCCGAAGCCGTTCGCATCCGGCGCGGAGCTCGCGCGTTTCGAGATGGGGTCGACGATCGTCTTGATCGCGCCGCCGGGTCGAATCGAGCCGCGTCGAGACCTCGTGCAAGGCTCGAAGCTGAAGCTGGGCGAGCCCATCGGGTCGTGGCTCACTCCCGACTAAAGGGGAGTGAGCAAGCTCACTCCCGATGAAGGCGAGTGAGCGGGCTCACTCCCGATGAAGGCGAGTGAG
>CAZQHA010000145.1:0-9846 GCA_964592795.1 uncultured Planctomycetaceae bacterium
CGCAGGAGCTCGTTCGCCTTCGTCGCGAGCCGCTCGGCCTCCGCGCCGTCGCGGAGCTTCGCGTCGACGCACGTCGCGTAGATCCACGCCAGGTTCATCAGGATCTCCGCGTTCTCGGGCGCGTACTTGAGCGCCTCGCGGTAGATCTCGATCGCGCGGCCGGGCTGCCCCGCCATCCCGGCGGCGACGCCGAGCTGGTACAGCGCCGCCGAGTGGTTGGGTTGGATGCGCACGCACGCCTCGAAGTGCTTGACCGCCTCGGCGATCTTGTTCTGGCGCCCGAGCAGGAAGCCGACGTTGAAATGGGCCTTGACGTTCTCGGGGTTCTTCGCGAGCACGTCCTCGTACGCCCGGATCGCGTCGTCGATCTTGTTCTGCGCCGCGAGCGCGCTCGCCAAGCTGATCCCCGCGTCCGCGTTCGCGGGGTCGATGCGCAGCGCCTCGCGGAAGCTGCCGATCGCGTCGTCGATACGGCCCTTGTGCTGGTGGGCGCTGCCGAGGTTGATGTGCACGTGCGGCGCGTTCGGCTCGAGCGCGATCGACTCTTTGAAATGGCCGATCGCCTCGTCGAGCTTCCCCTGCGACGCGACGATGTAGCCGAGGACGTTCTGGACGTCGGCCTGCTTGGGCTCGAGCGCCAGCGACTCCTTGAACTCCGCCACCGCCTCGTCGGCCTTCTTCATCGCCGCCAGCGCGAAGGCGAGACGGTTGTGCGCCGCGACGAGCTTGGGGTCGATCGCGAGCACCGCGCGGTAGGTCTCGACGGCGCGCTCGGCCTGTCCGAGCGTCTCGTACGCGAGGCCGAGCTTCATCATCGTCTCGACGTCGCCCGGACGGCTCTTCGCGCCGGCCTCGAGGTGCGCGATGCCGGCCTCGAGCTCGCCGCGCGCGGCGAGAGCGGTGCCGAGCTCGAGGCGCGCGTCGACGTTGCTCGGATCGTCCGCGACGATCCTCGAAAGCGCGTCGATCGCCGGGTTGAGGCGCCCCTGCTGCAGCATCACGCGCGCGATCGCCAAGTTGCGCGACACGTTCTGCGGGTCGAGCTGCGTGACCATCGCGTAGTGCTGCGCGGCTTCGTCCGCGCGCCCGACGCTCGAGAGCGTGTCGCCGAGGTACGCGTGGACCTCGGGCTGGTTCGGATCGAGGGCGAGCGACTGGCGGAAGCTTTGGATCGCTTCCTCGGGCCGGCCAGCCTTCTCGAGCGCGAGGGCCATGTTCGTGTGCGTCTGCAGCATGCGCGGGTTGAGATCCAGCGCGGCGCGGAACGACGCGATCGCCTCCTCGTTCTTGTCGATCGACGCGAGCAGCGAGCCCAGGCTCGTGTGCGCCTCGGGATAGTCCGGATTGAGCCGCAGCGCTTCGCGGTAGTGGGCGAGCGCCTCGTCGGTGCGCCCCAGCCGCGCGAGCGCGAGGCCGAGGCTCGTGTGGATCGGCGCCGAGTCGGGCTTCATCGCGATCGCGGCCTCGAAGCACTTGAGCGCGTCGTCGTGACGATCGAGGCTCGCGAGCGCGATGCCGAGGTTGTTCAGCGCGTCCGGCGACTCGGGTTTGAGCTTCAGCGTCTCTTGGAAATGGTAGATCGCCTCTTCGTGCTTTCCGATGCCTCCCAGCGCCGTGCCGACCGCGTTGTGCAGCACGAGGTTGCCCTCCGTGACGGCGATCGAGTGCTTGAAGAGCGAGATGCTGTCCTTCCACAGCGCGGTTTGCTTCCACGCGGCGACGCCCAGCGCGGCGACGGCGATCCCCGCGCACGCGGCGACTGCGTTCTTCGCCTGCGGCGCGGCCGCGACGATCGCGCCGAGCCCCCACGCGATCATCACGAAGATCCCGATCAGCGGGATGTACGCGTAGCGATCGGCCATCGTCTGGCTGCCGACTTGGATGACGCCGATCACCGGCACGAGCGTGCCCAGGTACCACAGCCATCCGACGAGCAAGTACGGATGTCGCTCGCGCGCCTTGAAGGCGAGCCAGGCGACGAGCGCCACGAGCAGCGCGCCGCCGACCATGAGGTAGCCGTTGATGAACGGCTGGATCGGATAGAGCACGGCGAGGTCCGCCGGCCACACCGTCTTCCACACGTACAGGCCGTACGAGCTCACCGCGTTGCCCAGGCGCGCCCAGAGCGGGATCGTCTCGAAACCCTGCTGCACGGTCTCGTGCTGGAAGATGTACGTGACGACCGAAGACACGACGGTCATCGCGAAGAAGGGGATCTTCTCGACGATCGATCGGCCCACCGAGAGCTCGCGGGGGATGCGGCCGAGCGGCCAGAAGTCGAGCAAGACGAGCGTGCACGGCAGCGTGACGAGCATCGGCTTCGTCATGAGCCCGAGCGCGAACACGACGAGCGTCAGCGCGTAGCGTCCGGGCCGGCGGTCCCGCGTCCAGGCGACGTACGCCATCGTCGTCAGGAACCAGAACATCGTGCTCAGGACGTTCTTGCGCTCCGCGATCCAGGCGACCGACTCGACGTTCAGCGGGTGCAGCGCGAAGAGCGCCGCGACCAGCGCCGATCGCCAGACGGCGCCGGTCATCTGGTAGAGGAGCAAGAGGAGCAGCACCGCGTCGATGGCGTGGATCACGAGGCTCGTGACGTGGTGCATCCCGAGGTCCATGCCGAAGAGCTCGCAGTCGAGCATGTGCGACAGCCACGTCAGCGGGTGCCAGTTCGACAGCGTGTCGGTCGTGAACGCGTACTCGAAGCCCTCGGCGGTCAACCCGCGTTGCACGAGGTAGTTGTTCGTGACGTAGCCGTTGTCGTCGAAGTGGATGGCGTCGTGGCCGCGCATCTGCGCGTAGACCAGGGCGATCGCGACGATCAGGAGGCTCGCGACGAGGAGCAGGGGTTTTTGCGGTGTGTGCTGCGTGGAGTCCATGCGGTTCGCCCGCGAGAAAGGCGGGTCATTCTGCCATAGGGACGCCGCCTATTTCGCGGGGTACATCCGCTCGCCGGCCGAATACTTGCGCAGCGACTCCTCGAGCGTCGCGACGAGATCCTTCTGCCCGTTCATCCGCGCGAGGTTGAGCGCGCGCTCGACGGTTTTCGCGGCCTCGTCGAACTGCCCGTTCTGCGCGAACGCGGCCGCGAGCGTCGCGAGCGCGCCGACGTGGCTCCCGCCGAGGAGCTGGCTCGCGTTCGACGCGAGGCGCACCGCCTCGGGTCCATCGCGCAGAGCGGGGTTCTCGTGCGTCGCGCGGATCCACGCGAGGCTCATCAGGATCTCGGTGTCGTCGGGTGCGCTCGCGAGCGCGGACTCGTAGAGCTCGATCGCGCGCTCCACCTGTCCCGAGCTCGCGGCCGCGCGGCCGAGCTGGTACAGCGCGAGCGCGTGACCGGGCTGGAGGCGTACGCACTCCTCGAAGCGGCGCAGCGCCTCGGCGGACTGGCCTTGGCGCGCGAGCACGACGCCGACGTTGTAGACGAGCGTCGCGTCGCTCGGCTGCGCCGCGAGCGCTTCCTCGTAGCCAGCCAGCGCCGCGTCGAGCTTGCCTTGGGCCTGATAGGCGTCGGCGAGCAGCCGCTTCACGCGCGGCTGATTCGGATCGAGGGCCAGCGACGCTTGGAACGCCTCGACCGCGGTGTCGAGCTGGCCGCGCGACGCGAAGACGAGCCCCAGGTTCGTGTGCGTCTCCGCGAAGCTCGGGTTCTTCTCGAGCGCGACGCGCAGGTGCGGGAACGCCTCGTCGACCCGCCCGAGCGAGACGAGCAGCGCGCCGAGTCCCGCGCGCGCCTCGCCCGACTCGGGGTTCAAGCGCACGGCTTCCCCGAAGCTCGCCAGCGCTTCGTCGGACCGGCCCTGCTGCATCCGCACGAGCGCGAGCGACGCGTGCGCCTGGAACGAAGTCGGCGCGGCGGCGATCACCTCGCGCAAGCACAGCGCGGCCTGGTCGAGCTGGCCCGCGCTCGCGTACGCGAGGCACAGGCTCTCGCGCACCGCGAGCGCGTCGGGCTTGAGGCGCAGCGCCTCGCCGAAGTGGACGATCGCCTCGTCGGCGCGGCCGGCTTCGGCGAGCGCGACGCCGAGCGCGTTCTCGATGACGAGGTTGTCCCGCGTCACCGACAGCGTGTGTGTGAACAGCGTGATGCTGTCCTTCCAACGCGCCACCTGTCGCGACGTCGCGACGGCGAGCAGCGTGATCACGACCAGCCAAGCGGCGGTGACCGGCACGCGCGCGGACGACCATCGCGCGACGCAAGCGCCCGAGAGCCACGCGAGCATCACGAACACGCCGATCATCGGCACGTACGCGTAGCGATCGGCGTGCGTCTGGCTGCCGACGTGGACGATGCCGATCACGGGCACGAACGTGCCCAGGTACCACAGCCAACCGCTGAGCAGGTACGGCGCCGTGCGGCGCGCGCTGACGGCGAGCCACGTGACCGCGCCGAGCACGACCGCCGCGATCAGGACGAGGCGCGCGTCGAGGAAGCCTTCGATCGGGTAGAGCAGCGCCAGGTCGCGCGGCCAGAACGCGTCGCGGAGGTACGCGAGGTAGGCGATCGCCGCGGTCGCCAGGCGCAGGTGGATCGGGATCGAGCGCACGGCGGCTTCGACGACGTCCTGCTGGAGCGTGAAGGTGACGTACGACCCGATCGCCGTGAGCGCGAAGAACGGGATCTTCTCGCGGACGCGGTGCGCGAACGATTCCGTGCGCGCGAGCGGCCAATAGTCGAGCAAGAGGAGCGTGCACGGCAGCGTGACGAGCATCGGCTTGCTCATCAGGCCCAGCGCGAAGAGCAGGAGCGCGAGCCCGTAGCGCGCCGCGCTCGGCCGCCTCACCCACGCGACGTACGCGATCGTCGTCAGGAACCAGAAGAACGTGCTCAAGACGTTCTTGCGCTCGGCGATCCAGGCGACCGATTCGACGTTGAGGGGATGAAGCGCGAAGAGCGCCGCGACGAGCGCCGGGCGCCAGACGGCGCCCGTCATCTGGTGGAGCAGAAGGAGCAGCAGCACCGTGCTCGCGACGTGGAGCGCGAGGCTCGTCACGTGGTGCTTGCCCATGTCGAGCCCGAAGAGCTCGCAGTCGAGCATGTGCGAGAGCGTCGTCAGCGGGTGCCAGATGCCGAGGATCGGCGTCGCGAACGCCCAGCGGATCCCGGGCCCGGAGATCCCGCTCTGGACCGCCGCGTTCTGCGTGACGAGGACGTTGTCGTCGAAGTGGATCGCGTCATGGCTCGCGAGGCGCGCGTAGACGGCGATCGTCGCGAGGCACAGGACCGCGGCCGAGACGAACACGAGCCGCGGCTTTTTCGATGACTCCATGGGGGTCGCGCGCGCATTCTGCCTAAAATGCGCGGCCATTTCCCGGCGGACGCGCGTCCATGGACCCGAAGTACTACGACCGCGGCGTGACGCCGATCGCCGCGAGCACGACGGAGACGTCGCCGCAACCTTGTCCGGTCTGCGACGCGCGCGCGATCCGTCCGCGGTACGCGATCGAAGGCAGCGCGTCGCGCATCGTCGTGTGCGAGACCTGCGGACTGGGCTCGACGCATCCGATGCCGTCGGCGCGCGAGATCGCGAGCTTCTACTCGGACGAGTACTACGGCACGCCGGGTCAGAAGTTCGAAGGCCTCGTCGAGTGGTTCGTCCGCGTCGTCGGCGCGCGTCACGTGCGCTTCCTCGCACACGGGTTGCCGGCGGGAGGACGCGTGCTCGACGTCGGCTGCGGTCGCGGAGTGCTGCTCGGCGAGCTCGCCGGCCAAGGGCTCGAGGTGCACGGCGTCGAGGTCAGCGAGGACGCGGTGCGCGGCGCCGATCCGCGCGCCAAGATCAGGATCGCCGCGCACCTTCGCGACGCGGCGTACCCGAGCGCCTTCTTCGATCAGGTGATCATCTGGCACGTGCTCGAGCACCTGCCGGACCCGCTCGGAACGCTGGTCGAGGCGCGCCGCATCCTGAAGCCCGGGGGGCGCTTGATCGTCGCCGTTCCGAGCTTCACGAGCCGGCAGGCGCGCTGGGCGGGCGCGGCGTGGTTCCACCTCGACGTCCCGCGGCACCTCTATCACTTCCCGCTCGGCGCGCTGCGGCGCGTGCTCGACCGCGCCGGATTCGACTGCGGCCGCGTGCATCACTTCTCGCTGCGGCAGAACCCGTTCGGTTGGTTGCAGAGCGCGCTCAACCGCTGGACGAAGCTGCCGCGCAACAGCCTGTACGTGCTCTTGCACCAGCGCCCGCCGAACGCGCCTCCGCCGTACGACGCTCGGACGCGCGCGATCCTGCGCGGCATGTACGCCGTCGGCGCGCCGCTCGGGATCCTCGCGACCGCGGTCGACACCGTGCTGCGAGACGGCGCGACGATCCACGTCGTCGCGCGTGCGCGAAGCACGAGATGACGAGGGCCGAGCATTCGCTCGGCCCTCCGTTCGCGCACCGGCGGTCGAAGCGATCCGCCGATGGGTGATCGAGCGCGAGCGCGCGATCAGCCGGTCGCCTTCTCCGTCGTACCCTCGAACATCGTCTCGACCGGGACGATCATGATGTTCGCCGCCGGGATCTCGAGCGGGAAGCGCTCGATGATCTTGTCCTCGGCCAGGATGTCGTCCGACTTCTGGATGCCCGCCGGGTAGGTGATGGGGGAGGGCGCGTCCGCGGCGATCTGCTCCGCGAGCTGCGTCGCGTCCTTCGTGACCATCGCGATCTCGAAGTTCTTCGCCGAGAGGTGCTTCTTCACCGCGGCGTTCACTTCCTCGAGCGTGATCTCGTCCATCATCTTGCGGAACTTGGCGAGGTGCCCGTCGACGCCGTAGAAACGGTCGTCGATCGCGTAGCCGAGGCGGTCGGCCGTCGTCTCCGCGAAGTGCAGGACGTACTTCTTCAAGAAGCCGCGCGTCGCCTCGAAGTCCTCCTTCGTCATGCCGTTCGTCGCGAGCTTGTCGACCTCACGGAGCGCGGCACGGAGAGCGAAGAGCGCCTGCTCGCGCGCCACCGGACGGATCCACACCTCGAAGATCTGCGAGCGGCGGCCGACGCCGGTCGGAGGCATCGTGCGCCGCCCGCCGTTCGGGTACGCCTCGATGTAGGAGTAATCGCCGTAGTTCATGCCGCGGGTCTCGCGGATCACTTGGTACAGGTGGCTCGAGCTGTTGCGGTGCTCGCCCAGCCAGGAGTTCGCGATCCACAGCGCGTAGAACTCGCGCGTGCCGCGCTTGACGTCGATCGGGTAGCCGAAGCTGATCGCCGTCGTCGGAACGTCCTTCTCGATCAGCCGCACGTGGCGGCCCGCGATCTTCGCCGGAGTCGGCGCGGGAAGAGCCTCGGGCTTGCCGGCCGGCAGCGCGCCGAGCGCGGACGCGAAGCTGTCCGGCAGCGTCTTCGAGTACGCGCCGCCGAGGCCGATCACGACGTTGTCGCGCGTGAAGAACTTCTCGTGGAACTCCTTCACGTCGTCGAGCGTGATCGCGTTCAGCGACGCGACCGTGCCCTCCTCGATGTGCGCGTAGCGCGTGCCTTCGAACACCTGCTCGTAGAGCGCGGCCTTGCCGAGCTCCTCGTCCGACGAGAAGCGCAGATCGTTCTCGATGCCCGAGATCATCTGGCTCTTGATGCGGTCGAAGTCCGCCTTGCGGAAGCCGGGGTTGACGATCGCGTCGACCATCATCGTCGCGAACGCATCCGCGTTGTCGCGGTGCACGGTGCCGCGGACGATCGTCATCTCCTTGTCGACCGAGGCGTCGTACGACGCCGCGAGCGGGTAGAGCTTCTCGAGGATCTTCTCGTACGGGAGCGACTTCGTGCCGCCGTCGCTGATCAGCGCCGCGGTCAGCGTCGCGAGGCCTTCCTTGCCGGCCGGATCGTTCTGCGATCCGACTTGGAACCACACGCGGAACGCGACGTTCGGATCCTCCGCGACCGGCATCAAGACCGGCGGCTGAGTGATCTTGCCCTTGGCGGTCGCCGACGCTTCGCGGATCGCCGGGGTCGGCTGCGTGCCCTTCGTGTAGAGCGTCGCGACGGTCGCACGCTCGCGCGTCAGGAACTTGCGCGCCGCGTTCTGCACGTCCTGCGGCGTGATCTGGTCGAGCGTCTTGTGCAGCGTGTCGATCGACGTGACGTCGCCGGTGAGGGCGATGAAGCGCGCGAGAGAGCTCGCCACCTCGCTGGGCGTCGAGAGCCGCGACAGGAAGCGGTACTTCATGCGCGAGCGCACCGCGTCCAATCGGGCGGTCGTCACCGGGTGCTCGTGGATGTCGTCGATCGTGTTCCAGATCTCGGCCTCGATGGCCGCGACGTCGGCCGGCTCCTTGATGCGGGAGTAGACGCTCCACAAGCCCGGATCGCGGCTGTAGTCGAAGCCCGCGCCGAGCATCTCCGCGCGCTGCTCGTCGAGGACGAGCTTCTTGTAGAGCGCGGAGGTCTCGCCGAACGCGAGCTCCGCGACCAGCGTCGCCGCGACCATGCTGCGGTCCGTCGGCTGGAACGCCTCACCCTTGAAGTTGACCGTGAGCAGCGGGAGCGTCTCGCCGTCGAAGGGGACCTCGATGCGGCGCTGCTTCGTCTGCGCGGGCTCGACCGGCACCTTCGGCGCGACGTAGCCCTTCTTCCAGCCGCCGTAGTGCTGCTGGATGTTCGACATCGTCGTCGCCGGATCGAAATCGCCGGTGACGAGGATCACGACGTTCTCGGGGCGGTAGAAGCGGTCGAAGAACGTCTTCGAGTACGCATACTGCTCCGGCATCTTCTGGATGTCGGCCTCGAAGCCGATCGTCGTGTGCTTGTACGTGTGCTTGTCGAACGCGGTGTTCTGGATCGCTTCGAAGAGCACCTCGAACGGGTTCGTGCGGCCCTTGCGGTACTCGCCGTAGACGGCGCCCGCTTCGGTCTTGAACTGGTCTTCCGTGTACTGGAGGTTCTGGAAGCGGTCGGCTTCGATCTCGATCACCTTCGCGAGATCGTCCTTCGCGAACGAGAGGTGGTAGGCGGTGAAGTCGTCCGTGGTGAACGCGTTCGCGTCGGCGCCCATCGCGTTTACGATCTCGTCGTACACGCGCGCCGGGAACTTCTCGCTGCCGCGGAACATCATGTGCTCGAAGAAGTGCGCGAAGCCCGTGACGCCGGGCTCCACTTCGTCGCGGCTGCCGGTGCGGACGACCGACCAGTACGACACGAGGCCTTCGCTCGGCATGGGAACGAAGAGCACCTTGAGGCCGTTCTCGAGCGTCGCGCGCTGGACGGTGTAGGGCAGGACGCTGCCGTTCGTGCTCGTCGGCGTGCGCGCCGCGGGTGTTTTCGTGACGGTCGGCGTGCTCGTGTCCGTGGATTCTTGGGATTGCATCGCTGAGCAGGCGGCGACGGCCGCCAGACCGATGAAGCAGAGTGTCCGTTGGTACATGGGGAGGGGGTATCCAATGAGTCGCGGGGCTGGAGTCGAACCCGCGAGGATAGGAAAAAAAGGGAGGCGCTCGCCAGTTCGACGCGGCCCACGTTACTGCATGAAGGCTTTTTCGTGGGGCGGCGAGCCTCGGCCCGTCCCCGGGAAATCGACGCGGCACACGCGCACGGGATCGCCCACGATGGCGGAGAGGCGCGCGACCTCCGGCACGACGAGATCGAGGCCGCGGCGCCGGCAAGCGTCCGCGACGAGCTCCAGCTCCTCGTCGGTCGTCGTGAGCACGCCCGGCGCCCGCAGCGTCGAGAGAGCCACGTCGAGCAGCGAGCGCGCGCGCTTGGTTTCGCCCGCGAGGTCGCCGCGCGCGGTCGCGAGCTCCGTCCCGCGACGGCCGTAGAGCTCGTCGTGCAGCGCGGGGAACGCGTCGGGGTCGTTCAGGACGCTGACGATCCAGACGTGGTCGCACACGGGGAGAGCGACCGATTCGATCGCGCTCGTGTCGATGCGCGG
>CAZQHA010000146.1:0-9776 GCA_964592795.1 uncultured Planctomycetaceae bacterium
ATGATCTCGCCGGTCTCCAGGTTCACGCAGTTCAGCACGAACTGGTAGTACGTGTCCTCGGTCTTCGTGCCGCCCGACTCGAGAGAACGACCCCTCTTCTTCTCGATCGAATACAGCGTGCCGTAAATGACGACGTCGGCTCCGAGCTGCTTGCCGAACTGCTTCGCCATCTCCGGATTGACTCGTCCCGACTCCTGTTGGAAGCGGATCTGGTCGCCAATCTCGTCCTGTCCGACCTTGTCTGCGACGAATCGGAACTTCCCACTTTGAAGCAGCTCCGTTCGAATCGAATCGGTGACCGCTGTCGTGTTGATGTGTTCCTTCGTTTCGTTCTGGATGCCGCCCATGTACGCGATGATGCGCATGTCATCGCCTTTGCCGGGCGTATTCATGTACGCGAGCTGCGGGCTCTCGAGCAGCGAGCTCACCATCGTCTTCGAGAAGGTCTGTAAGTCCGTGGAACCCCAATCCACGTTGATCGTTTCCACGGACTCCGGATCGCCGTATCGGACGGAACTGCAACCGGCGACCATCGCGAACGCCGCCACAAGTGAGAGGAACGACAACTTCATGTTGGAAACAACTCCTAGCAAAGGCCTGCGAAGTCAGCGCCAGGATCGGTCGGCGACTTCGAGGTGAACGGCTTCATGGCGAGCCTGCGGCGGCGCCTTCGGGCGTCGGTTCCGTGGCTACGCCGGACGGTTCGGGGATGGTGACGCGCTGCCCGCCGATCGGATGCGCGTGGAGCATCGTTCCCGCGGTACGCACGAAGACGAACATCGTCTCGCGCGGGTCGAGGTCATACGTTCCAAGCTCGGCGGTCAACCCGTTGTCCGCCCTCAGTACGAGCTCATGACGGCCGGGAGCCAAGAACACGCGCGCGACCTGCCACGTGTTCGGGAGCGTGAGCCAGCATCGCAGATCGGCGCGCTCGGTGACGAACGTGAAGAGATCTCCGAGGAGACGCCCCCAGATATCGAACTCGTCCTCGAGATGCTCCGTGAGCTCGCGCTTGAGCACCGCGCGAACCGCGGACTTCGTTGCGAGCCACGCGATGCGGTCGTCGAGATTCTCCTTCGCGACCTGTGAGACGTCCTCGACGACCGCCGTGCGGACCGACTGCTCGCTGCTCTTGGTGCCGATCTCCAGGTACGTGACCGGCTGCGCGCGCGACTCGTACGTCGGCACCGCCCACTGGAGCAGTCCATCGGGTGTGGGAATCGGCAGCATGATCTCGCGTTTATACGCGCCCAGGCCCACGGCGGCGACGACCACGATCGATGCGTGTGTCGTAGGAATGTCCGGGCACTCGCCGTACTTGGCGACCCACTCGTGCAGCTCGTCCTCGCGGTGGAGCCGTTTGGCGAGGCGCACGAGCGCGCGGCCGGCAACCTCCGTTCCCACGCCTTTCGCATCCATCCGCTCGTAGTCGATGTACGCCTCGTCGGGCTCGTTCGCGAGCTCGTACGTGATCGCGGACAGCACGTGTCCGATCCCCCCGGCGCGGTACTCCTTCGAGTAGAGGCTCTCCTCGGTCTCGAGCAGCTGGTTCGCGAGGCGGACTTCGACCCGAGCGTCTTCGAACTGACCCTTGGCCAGGTACGCCAGCGCGAGCGCAACGTGGAGCTGCACTCGTTCGTAGCCCTCGCCGACGTACTCCTTGTGCGACTCGTTCAACGTCCAGCTCAAGAGGAGGTCGCCGAGGCTGTCCGGCGAGATGAGAGCACTGCGTTCGGCATCCTGGGCGACGAAGTGCGCGCGCCCGAGCTGCTCGATCGCGAGGTCCCACCGTCCCGCGGCGAGTGCGACCGTGCCCGCTTCGGCGCCAGATAGGAACTCGGACCCGGTCGTTCTCACGTCCTCGAATGCGTCGATCGCAAGGGACATATGTCCCCTTTCGAAGTCGCGCAACGCCGCGTCGGTGCGGTCCGGATAGGAGACGCAGGCGGCAGCGCAGCAAGAGAGCGCGGCCGCGATCCGCGGTCCGAGCGCGCGAAGGGTCCCGAACGATCTTCTCATGGCGGCGTCGAACAGGTTCATCGAGCAAATCGCGCGGCGAATCAATGCTCGAGGCAACGGACCGAGGATATCCCTGCGCTGCGCAACACCATGTTGAATCGATGCAAACGCAGGACCACGCGCCGCGCGAGTGCGCTCGACCGTATACTCCGCGCTCTTCGACGGCCCCCGACGCGATGCGCAGCACGTCCCTGGAAAAGGATTCCGCCGGCCCCCCCAGCGCCGGATCGTCGACGCCGATGATGGAGCAGTTCTGGCGCGCCAAGCGCGAGCAGCCGGACGCCCTCCTGTTCTTCCGCATGGGGGACTTCTACGAGCTCTTCCATTCGGATGCGCACATCGCGTCGCGCGAGCTCGGCATCACGCTCACGTCGCGATCGAAAGGCGAGGACGCGATCGCGATGGCCGGCGTGCCGGTGCGTTCCGCGGAGAGCTATCTGATGCGACTCGTGCAGAAGGGCTTCAAGGTCGCGATCTGCGAGCAGCTCCAAGATCCGCGCTTCACGAAAGGCCTCGTCGATCGCGCGATCGTGCGCGTCGTCACCGCCGGAACGATCACGGAGGAGGACGCGCTCGACGCACGCCAGCACAACTTCCTCGCCAGCTTGTTCGTCGACGGGGGACGGTGTGCGCTCGCTTGGGTCGATCTCTCGACGGGGCGGCTGCTCGCGAGCGAGTTCCCGCTCGAGCGCTTGACGGACCAGTTGTCGCGCGTACAACCCGCGGAGCTCCTGTGCTCGAGCGCGACCCTCAAAGACCCCGCTCCCGCGGTCGCGGAGGTCGCGCAGGAGCTCGGACGGCGAGTCAGCGAGCGCGACCCGTGGAACTTCGAGCGCGAGAGCTGCCGCCGCATCCTGTTGAAGCAATTCAAGGTCGCGAGCCTCGAAGGGTTCGGTGTCTCGGACGACTCGCTCGTGATCTTGGCCGCGGGCGCGCTGATCCAATACGTCGAGGAGACGCAGAAGTCCGCCTGCGTGCACATCCTGCGCATCGAGCTCGCGGACGACAGCCGACATCTTTTCCTCGATCGCGCGACGCGGTCGTGTCTCGAGCTCTTTCGGACTCAACGCGACGGACGGCGCGAAGGCACGCTCCTCGACACGCTCGATGCGACGTTGACCCCGATGGGCGGGCGACTGCTCCACGAGTGGCTGCTCGAACCGCTGCGCGTCGTCGGCGCCATCCTGGATCGGCAGCGTGCGGTCGCGGAGTTCGTCGACTCGCCGTTCCTGCGCGAGGAAGTGCGCGGGCTCGCCGCGGGCGTTCTCGACGTCGAAAGGCTCGTGGCGAAGATCTCGACGGGACGCGCGTCCCCACGAGATCTCGTCGGCCTGCGCGACTCGCTCGCGGTCGTCGGACCGATGCGCGACAAGCTCGAGTCGGTCTACTCGACACGCCTCGCCGAGCTGCGGAAGAACCTCGACCCGCTCGACGACGTCGTGGCTCGGATCCGCGGAACGCTGGTCGACGATCCGCCGCCGGCGACGCGCGAAGGCGGGCTCATCCGCGCCGGATTCAACGCCGAGCTCGACGAGCTACGCAGCATCGCCGGCGACGGCAAGGCGCGCATGGCGGCGTTCCAGGCGGACGAGATCGCGAAGACCGGCATCACGAGCTTGCGCGTCGGCTACAACTCGGTGTTCGGCTACTTCATCGAAGTGCCGCGCAGCCAGGCCGCGAAGATCCCCGCTCACTACACGCGCAAGCAGACGATCAAGACCGCCGAGCGCTACATCACGCCCGAGCTCAAGGAGTTCGAGACCAAGGTCCTGCACTCGGAGGAGCTCGCGCGCGATCTCGAGTACAAGCTGTTCGAGGAGCTCCGGGCGGACGTCGCACGGGCAATCCCGCGCATCCTCGACACGGCTCGCGCGCTGGCCGAGGTCGACGTGCTCGCCGCGCTCGCGCACCGCGCCGCCGAATACCGCTACGTCGCGCCCGTCATCCAGGATGACGACGTCATCGACATCGAGGAAGGTCGCCACCCCGTCGTCGAGCGCAACCTGCGCGCGGATCCGTTCGTGCCGAACGACAGCCGAATGAACCGCGCCGAGCGCCGGGTCTCGATCCTCACCGGTCCGAACATGGCCGGAAAGTCGACCTACATCCGCCAGACCGCGTTGATCGTCCTCATGGCGCAGATCGGCTCGTTCGTCCCAGCGCGAGCGGCGCGCATCGGAGTCGTCGACCGCATCTTCACTCGGATCGGATCCGCCGACGACATCGGCCGGAACGCGTCGACGTTCATGGTGGAGATGCTCGAGATCGCGAACATCCTGAACAACGCGAGCGCTCGGTCGCTCGTCGTGCTCGACGAGGTCGGACGCGGGACGAGCACGTTCGACGGCCTGGCGCTCGCCTGGGCGCTCGTCGAGCACATCCACGACACGATCGGGGCGCGGACGATCTTCGCGACCCACTACCATCAGCTCACGGAGCTCGCGGAGCGCTTGCCGGGAGTGTGCAATCTCAACGTCTCGGTGCGTGAATGGAACGACGAGATCCTGTTCCTCCACAAGATCGTCGACGGCGGCACGGACCGTTCGTACGGCATCCACGTCGCGCGCCTCGCGGGCGTGCCGCGGGGCGTCATCGATCGCGCGCGCGCGATCCTCGAGACCATCGAGTCGGACGCCGAGGACCTCGCACCGCGGATCGTCGCGAGCACACAGCGACCGGCACCCGCCGCCCAGCGCGCGTCACAGCTCGCCCTCTTCGCACCGGAGAGATCGGAGCTCGAGAAAGCCCTCTTGGCGCTCGATCTCGACCGGCTTTCGCCGATCGACGCGCTGCTCAAGCTGCGCGAGCTGCGCGCCAGGCTCTAGACGGACGAGTCCTGCGCGTCGCGGCGCGACGCTGCGATCGCCGAGTGGAGGAGGCTCCGGCGACGCGAGCGCGGAGGCGGGAAGCGTGCGAGGTGCCCCGCAAGTTCGAGCGCGACGAGCTCGATCCCATCGTCCTCCAGGAGTTGCGCCGCGATCCCCGGGACGACTCCGATCGGCGTCGCGCTGTTGCGATCGATCAAGATCGCGGAGCGCACCGCTTCGCTGGCCACGATGAAGGAGTCGGCGTGGCGCACGACCGAACGATTCAGGGTGAGCTGCGCGTGCTCCAACCGAGCCGGCCAGCACTCGTCCTCCGGCTCGCGCGCGGCCGTGCGATACGCGCGGGCCTCGCGCAACCCGCCCTCTCGCAGGGCCGCGATCGTTCCGCGCATCCCGCGCCTCAAGAGATCCGGCCGAGCCGCGGCCGCGAGCGCGACGAGCGGCCAATCGTGCTGCACGACCACTCCTCCGAGCGCGCGCAGGATCGGCAACATGAACGCGTGCGCGGCCTCGTTCCCCACGAGATACAAGACCTGGTCGAAGTCGCGCACGCGCAGCTCGCTCGCTGCGCGGCTGGTCTCGCCGCACCAACCGGTCGACTCGCGGCCCGGCTCGACGAACTCGACGATCTCGAGACGTTCCCGCAACCTCGGCAGCCACCTTCGCACGCGCTCGCCGACCGCGGATGGCACCGCCGGCGCCGTCGTGAGAACCGCGGTGCGCACGGTCACGCCGTGAGGACTTCGACGCCCTTCGGTCCGAGGTAGAGCGAGTGCTCGTACTGCGCGACCATCGTCCCGTCCTCCTCCACGAGCGGCGGATAGCGGACGAGCGCTCCCTGGCGCGCGAGCTGCAGCAGCGCGTCCTCGACCGCATCGCGCTCGAGGTGGTTGAAGTAGCGCCGCGCGATCGGAAGCCCGCGCCAGCTCTCGATCGATTTCAAGACGTCGCGATCGATGCTCTTCGCCTTCGATGGCGGGCGCACCATCATGAACACTTCCGCCTTTCCGAACTCGCGGATGTATCCCTTGCCCGTGCTCGCGAACGGTTCGATCGCGAACACCATTCCTTGGCGCAACGAGCCGCCTCCGCGCTCGGCGTAGTTCGGGATCTGCGGCGGCGTGTGCACCTTCCAGCGACCCAGGCCGTGACCGGTCAGGTTGCGCACGGGTTGGTAGCCCGACGACATGATCGTGCGCTCGATCGCGCCGCCGAGCTCACCGACGGGCACGCCGTCGCGAACGGTCGCGATCGCGGCGTCGAGCGCCTTGCGAGCGGCCTCGATCAGAGGGGTCCAGCGACGATCGGACGATAGATCCACGGTCGCCGCGGTGTCGGCGACGTAACCATCGACATGGACGCCGATGTCCACCTTGACGCAATCGCCCTCCGCGTAGCACTGCTCGTCCTCCGGGCTCGAGCAGTAGTGCGCCGCGACGTGATTGCGGCTCGACTGCGCGGGGAAGCCGGGCTGCGCGCCGCGTTGCCGGATCATCTCCTCGATCGTCTCGAGCACGCGGCGGATCGGCACGCCGGGCCGGATGTTCTCCTTCGCCCACTCTCGGCACTCCGACGCGATGCGTCCTGCCGCGCGAAAAGAGCTCAATGCGTGATCGTCCACGACTGCGGAGCATAAGGGCTTGATCCAATGCCGGCAATTCAGCAAGACAAGCCCTGCGGATCGCGCGCTCTGCGGAGTCGTCGCGGTGCCGCGAACTCGCGCGCGACGATGATTCTTCGCCTCGTACTCATTCTCCTCGCGATAGGCGCGACGCTCGCGGCATGCCGCACGACGACGTCGACGAGCCCGTCGAGCGCTCCGAACGCGGTCATCACGCGCACGGCTGCGGTCCGCGCGTGGGAGGTCTGGAGCGCGAATCAGTGCGTCGGATCCGTCGTGCGCTACGAGGATCCCACCGACGCGACGCGTGCCTTCTACGCCGTGCGCAACACGTCGCAGCAAGACCTCGGCGTGGTCGACCTCGGCGTGGTCGACCTCGAGGGCCGCGCGTGGCGCTACCAGCCGCACGCGCGCGACGCGGAGTGGCTGGGCACGGGCACCGTCGCCCAGGGCGTGGCGCGCATCCTCCACGTCGACGGGGCGTGCACGTTGAAGGAAGTCGCGGTCGAAAGTCTTTCGCGACTCGACGCGCCCGCGACGCCGCGCTGACGCGTGTCCGCTCGCCCCAGGGCGAGTTGGGCCGTTCCCGCAGAACTTTGCATTGCGAGCACGCGCGGAAGGCGCGCGCGCGCCCGTTCGGTGGAGAACGCGGGTGGCGGGATTCCCGCACCGTGTCGCACCGAAACGGCGGGAATCTGCGGACAACCCTCCGCCGCGGCCGAGGGAAAGTCTCAATCCGTGCCGTCGAACGCTCGAAGAGGGGTGGACGGCGCGCGAGGCGCCTCCTGCCCGACCTTCCCCACCTTCAACGGGTCTGCCCACATGATCAAGCTGGAAGCTGGCGAGTGCATCGGTTCCTACCGCGTTCTGGAGTTCCTGGCCCGCGGAGGCTTCGCGCTCGTCTACTTGGCCGAGGACGCGGAGGGCCGCAAGGTCGCCCTCAAGATCGGCGACGTCGCCGGCGGCGGCCGATACGTCACGCGGTTCCTCGAGATCACGAACCAACGTCGCCCCGAAGGCATCAGCCCGGACGAAACACCGGCGGAAGCGATCTTCTTCCGCCAAGACGGCGTGCGCATCGACTTCCTCGACGTGCACGAGATCGACGACCTCCTCCGCGGCGAGGCGGAGCTCCTGAACACCGTCAAGAACCCGAACATGATCCAGCTGCGCGAGTGCTTCACGCACGAAGGCCGGCCGGTGATCGCGCTCGAGTTCGCACGCGGCAAGACGCTGCGCGAGAAAATTCGCGGGCTCGAGGGCATCCGCCTCAACTGGTTCCTCACCGTCGTGCGCACGCTGCAGAAGCTCCACAAGTCCGGGCAGCTCGCGTACCACGGCGACCTGAAGCCCGAGAACATCCTGATCAAGCCCTCGGGCAGCGTCGTGATGATCGATCCGGCGATGCGCGTCGACGAGCGCGGCGTGATCACGACGACGCCCCACTACAACCCGCTGCTCCTGCGCGACAGCAAGGCCGACGTCATGGGCATCGGCGTGATGCTCTACGAGATCCTGACCGGCGTCCTGCCGTTCGACGAGGTGCCGTGGACGTACGCGGGCCGCGAGCAAGGCGGTGAAGTCGAGCGCATGAGCCTCTCGTACTTCCTGTCCTACCCGCCGCCGCGCGACCTGAACCCGAACACGCCGGAACCGCTCGCGAAGATCGTCTACCGCTGCCTCACGGTGCAGGACTACGGTCTCGCCGAGCTCGAGAAGGACCTCGTCGACTTCCTCCGCAAGGAGTGATCAGCGTTTCGCCGCTCTGCCTGCGGCGAGCCGCTCTTCCGCGAGACGCTGCGCGGCCTCGTTCGTGGGGATGTCGTCGCGCCGCGAGATGTCGAAGACGCGCTTCAAGTGCGTGTAGATGCCCTCGATCTTCTGCAGCGCCTTCTTCTCGTCGTAGCCGCCGGGCAGGAGCTCGACGCCGACGTTGATGATGCCGCCCGAATTGATCACGTAGTCGGGCGCGTAGACGATTCCGCGCGCGCGCAGATCGCGCGCGTGACGCGGCTCGAGCAGCTGGTTGTTCGCGCAGCCGGCGACGGCCTTGCAGCGCAGCTTCGGGATCGTCTCGTCGTTCAGACCCGCGCCGCGAGCGCAAGGTGCGTACACGTCGCACTCGACGGCGAAGTGTCCCGCGTCGGGAACGGCCGTGAAGCCGTGCTGCGTGCGCAGCTCCTCCACGCGTGCATCGTTGATGTCGCAGATGATGACCTGGGCGCCCTGCTCCTTGAGCATCACGGCGAGCCGACCACCGACCGCGCCGACGCCCTGGATCAGCACCTTCTTGCCCCGGAAGTCCGCGCTGCCGAAGACCTCCTCGAGCACTGCGCGCAGCCCCACGAGGCATCCCATCGCCGTGTACGGGCTCGGATTCCCCGAGCTGCCCGACTGGCGCGACAGCCCGGTGACCCAGCGTGTCTCCTGCCGGACGATCTCGAGATCGGGGATCCCGATGTTCATGTCCTCGGCGGTGATGTAGCGACCGTCGAGGCTGTCGATGAACTTGCCCATGGCGCGGAACAGCGCCGGCGACTTCATCGACTTCGGGTCGCCGATCACGACCGATTTCCCGCCTCCCAGGCCGGTTTCGGCGACCGCCGACTTGTACGTCATGCCGCGCGAGAGCCGCAGCACGTCGAACAGCGCTTCGTCCTCCGACGCGTACGGCAGCATCCGCATCCCGCCCAGCGCCGGACCGAGCGTCGTGTCGTGGATGGCGATCAGCGCATGCAGCCCGGATCCCTGGTCACGGCACCGCACGACTTTCTCGTAGCCATCGACGTCGATCTCAGAGATTTCCATCACATCATCCGGGGGAGGCTGGCGCTCGGCGCGGGACTCCGCGCCATTTTGAAAGCGGAACGAAAGTCCGGCGAGTTTAGGGTTCCGCCGCTTCTGCGTCGAGCCGGTGATGCGATCCGCGGGGTCGAAACCGCGGCCCCACGAGAATCGAAGGCTCAGTCGTCGTCTTGATCCGTGGCGGGAACGAGCTCGGCGCTCTCGTCGCCGTCGCCGCTCGCGGATCCGTCCGCGCCGGTCGCCGCCGCCTTGCCCGGATCGCGCGTGTTCTTGCACTTGGGGTATGCCGAGCAGGCGAAGAACTCCTTCCCCCACCGGCTGGTCTTCACGACCATCGGCTGACCGCAGCGATCGCACGCCTCGCCCGTCGGACGCGGAGCTTCGCGCAATTCCTCGGGCAACGGTTTCGCATTGCGACACTTCGGGAAGCTCGAGCACGCGAGGAACGGCCCGCGTCGCGAGCCCTTGATCACCATCGGCGAATTGCACTTGTCGCAGATGACGCC
>CAZQHA010000147.1:0-9736 GCA_964592795.1 uncultured Planctomycetaceae bacterium
AGACCGCGCGCGGCTGGCGGCTCGACGGACACAAGACGTTCATCTCGAACGCCGGCGTCGCGAGCTTCTACACCGTGCTCGCGCGCACGTCGGGCGAGCCCGGCGACGGCGGCGAGGCGAGCCTCTCGATGTTCTACGTGCCCGCCGATGCGCAGGGGCTCGACGTGTCGCGCTTCGAGGTGATGGCGCCGCATCCGATCGGCGATCTCGCGTTCCTCGGCGTCGACGTTCCGAAGGCGCACCTGCTCGGCGCCGAAGGGCGCGGTCTCGAGCTCGCGCTCGGCACGCTCGCACGCTTCCGCACGACGGTCGCCGCCGCGGCCAACGGATTCGCGCGACGCGCGCTCCACGAATCGTGCAAGCACCTCAAGGGCCGGAAGCAGTTCGGAAAACCCCTGAGCACGTTCCAGAGCCTGCGTTTCGACGTGGCGGAGATGGACGTGCGCCTGCGCGCGGCGCAGCTCCTCGTTGCGGAAGCGGCCGAAGCCGTGGACAATGGCGCCGCAGCGCGCGCCGAGGTGGCGCGCGCGAAGCTCTTTGCCACCGAGAACGCATCCTTCGTGTGCGATCGCACGGTGCAGCACCTCGGGGGCCTGGGAGTGAAGCGCGGCGAGATCGCCGAGCGTCTCTACCGCGAGGTTCGCGCGCTGCGCATCTACGAGGGGACGAGCGAGATCCAGAAGCTCGTCCTGGCGAAGGAGATCCTCGACGGCGCGAGCGCGTGAACGCGGGCCCGATCCACGGGCGGCCGCGAGCATGGCCAAGTTCCAAAAGCACATCTTCATCTGCGTCAACGAACGCGAAGCCGGTGACGCTCGCGGCTGCTGCGCGGCGCGCGGCGGCCACGAGGTCGCGGCGGCGTTCAAGAAGAAGCTCCACGAGCGCGGGCTCAAGCGCGTCGTGCGGCCGAACAAGGCGATGTGTCTCGACCAGTGCGAGCACGGCGTGACCTTGGTCGTCTACCCCGAAGCCACTTGGTACGGCCACGTCACGCTCGCCGACGTGGACGAGATCATCGACGAGCACATCGTCGGCGGAAGGCCCGTCGAGCGACTCGTGCTGCCGCCCGATGCCCTGACCGGCATCGAGCCGGGTGAGCGCGAGCGTTGATCCAGAGCTCGCGACGCAAGTCGCAACGTTTCACCGGAGGACGTGCGGAATGAAGGCCATCGAACTCGACGAGGAATCGCGAAACCTGCTGCGTCGGATCGTCGAACGACAGGCGTACCGGCAGCTGATGGCGGCGAACATCCGCGCGCACGGCTTGAAGTTCGTGCCCGAGCTCGACGAGAAGCTGCTCCTCACGCAGGACCTCGAGCAGTCGCTGCAGATCCTGCGATCGGTGGAGGAGCTCTACGCCAAGCTCGGCGGCGAGAACCTCTCGCTCGCGGTGCGCGGGCAGATGGAACGCATTCCGTACCCGACCTCGCGCCTCGAGCTCGCGGTGTGTCTCGTCCTGTGCGACGCCGCCGAGCGCGTCGCGGGCAGCGGCTACGTCGACAGCGAGAGCCGCGACTTCGCGGCGATCGCGCGCTCGTCGCTGGCGATGGAGCGCGCGAGCACGCGCCGCGGGGAAGCGCTCTTCGTCGAGTTCGCGAAGGAGCCGAGCAACCGTCCCGCCGCGCAGCAGATGTTCAATCGTTGGCTGGCGATCGCGCTGGTGTCGCTCGGCCGGCCGGGGACGACCGGCGACGCGCGCGCGGTCGCGCTCAAGCTGCGCACGAAGCGCTGCGCCGATTCGCTGCGCGAGTACTTCGAGAGCGTCAAGCCGTTCATCCGCGCCAGCCAGCTCGTCGTGCCCGAGGGGAGCACGCTGGGCGTCGATCTCGCGCCGGAGCTCGTCGCGACGGCGGCGCGGGCATAAGCTGCTGCGACTCATGCCCCTCGACCCCGACCTCTGGCGCGATCGTTTCCCGATCCTCGGCAACACGAACTACCTCGTCAGCCACAGCCTCGGCGCGATGCCGGCGAGCGTCTACGACAAGCTGCGCGAGTTCGCCGACCAATGGGCCGAGCGCGGCGTGCGCGCGTGGTCCGAAGGCTGGTGGAGCTCGCCGGTCGACGTCGGCAACGTCCTCGGCCGCCTCATGAACGCGCCCAAGGACAGCGTCGTGATGCACCAGAACGTGTCGGTGATCCAGAGCATCGTCGCGAGCGCGCTCGAGTTCTCCGGCAAGCGCAACAAGGTCGTGTACACCGACCAGAACTTCCCGACGAACATGTACGTGTGGGAAGGCTGCAAGCGCCGCGGTGCGCGCATCGAGATGGTTCCGACCGACGGGATCACCGTCGACACGGCGCGGCTGCTCGCGGCGATCGACGAGGAGACCGTGATCGTTCCGGTGAGCCACGTGTGCTTCAAGAGCCACTTCCTCCAGGACGCGAAGGCGATCTGCAAGCGCGCGCGCGAGGTCGGTGCGCTCGTCCTGCTCGACACGTATCAATCGCTCGGCACGGTCCCCGTCGATGTCCAAGACCTCGGCGTCGACATGGTGTGCGGCGGTTCGGTGAAGTGGCTCTGCGGCGGACCCGGAGCGGGCTACTTGTACGTGCGTCCGGACCTCGTCGGGCGCTTCGAGCCCGCGATCACCGGCTGGGCCGCGCACGCGGCGCCGTTCGCGTTCGAGACGGGACCGCAGCGCTACGTCGCCGGCATCCAGCGCATGCTGCACGGCTCGCCGTCGGTCGCGAGCTTCTACCAGGCGACCGCGGGGTACGAGATCGTGCTCGAAGTCGGCGTCGCCGCGATCCGCGAGCACTCGCTCGCGATGACGCGCGGCCTCTGGGAGAACCTCGAGGACCGCGGCTTCACCATCCACAGCCCGCCCGACGCGAGCCGGCGCGGCGGCACGCTCACCGTGTCGCTGCACGAGAGCGAGAACGGCCCGGCGTTCGTGAAGGCGCTCGAAGCGCGCGGGATCCTCGTCGATCACCGCCCCTCGGCGGGCATCCGCGTCAGCCCGCACTTCTACAACCTCGAGGAAGAGCTCGAGGAGTTCGCCGAAGCGCTCTCCGACCTGCGTGAGAGCCACCGCTGGCGCGACCACGTCGCGTCGACGGCCGCGTACTGAGCGCGCGCCATGTCGCGGCTCGAGGTGATTCGATTCGCCGGACACGGCGGGGACGAGATCCACGGCGTGCTCGCGAGAGCCGCGTCGAGCGAGCGCGCACCGGCGATCGTGCTGGTGCAGGAAGCGTTCGGCATCGACGCGCACATCGCCGCGATGGTGGAGCGGTTCGCGCGCGAGGGGTTCACCGTGCTCGCGCCGGATCTGTTCGCTCGCGAGGGCCGGGCGCTCGGGCGCGTGCCGAAGATCGCGTCCGACGGAACGCCGAGCGGATTCGGCGTGCCGGCGTCGCGCCGCGGCAAGGAGGACAGCCCCGATCCGTGGAACGTCGACGAGATCCGCGGCGCCGTCGCGAGCTTGCCCGACCGGCGCGTCCTCGGCGACCTCGAGGGCGCGCTCGCGCACTTGTCGCGCGATCCAGCCGTCGACTCCGCCGCGCTCGCGGCCGTCGGCTTCTGCATGGGCGGCAACTACGCGCTCCTGCTCGGCTGCACGAGCCGGCGCCTCTCCGCCGTCGTCGACTTCTACGGACGCTTCGTGTACCGCGAGCTGTCGGCGGAGAAGCCGATCCAGCCGCTCGAGATGCTGCTCAACCTGTCGGTGCCGCTGCTCGCGATGTTCGGCGAGGACGATCCGTCGATCTCGCGCGACGACGTGGATCGGTTGCGCGAGACGCTCGAGCGCTTCGCGAAGGAGCACACGATCGTCACGTTCCCCGGCGTCGGCCACGGCTTCATGAACGATCGGCGCAGGAGCCACGACGCCGCCGCCGCGGAGAAGGCCTGGAAGCTCGCGATCGACTTCCTGCGCGAGCACGTGGTAACTTCGCGCGCTCCCTGATCCCCCACAGGACGAGAAAACATGCCGTCGAAGACCGTCTCCTTGTTCGATCTTGCGCCCGGCAAGGTCTTCCACGACCGCTACAAGATCGTGCGCGCGAACCGCCAAGGCGGGATGTCCGCGACGTTCGAGGTCGAGGACACGCACGGCGGCGCGCAGCGCGAGCTGCAGATGTTCCCGGCCGCGCTCTTCGAGAGCGTGAAGCAGTCGGCCGAGTTCGCGGAGACGATCGCGCGCTGGAAGAAGGTGAACTCGCCCGCGGTGCTCGCGATGCACGACGTGCACACGATCGACGACGGCACGATCGCGATCGTCACCGACATGCCGCCCGGGATTTCGCTGCGCGAGTGGCAGAAGAAGAACGGCACGATGGCGCCCGCGATGCTGAAGGACGTGGGCAGCCAGCTGCTCGAGGGGCTCGTCGCGATCCACGCCGCGGGGATCGTCCACGGCGACATCAAGCCGAACACGGTGTACATCGGCGCGAGCAAGAAGCCGCACGTGATGCTGGTCGACGGCGGCATCACGCCGGCGCTCTGGAGCGCGAAGCACCTCGGCGACAAGACGGCGCTGATCGGCACGCCGTTCTACGCGCCGGTCGAGCAGTTCGGCGGCGAGTCGCCCGACGTGCAGTCGGACATCTACAACGTCGCGACGGTCTTGTTCGAGCTCGTCACCGGAGTGATCCCGTGGGCCGGGAAGAGCTTCCTCGACGTGTTCCAGGCAAAACTCGCGAAGACGCCGCCGACGATGAAGACGCGTGCGCCGAAAGCGCACGTGCCCGAGGAGCTCGAGCAGGCGATCGCCGGTGGCCTGATGGCGGACAAGAGCGAGCGGTACAAGTCCGCGGAAGAGTTCCGCTCGAAACTCGCTGGCGCGAGCAAGCGCTGAGCGTCGAGTCGAATCGTGCCCGCCTGGCCTCGATTTTCGCCTAGGGACCTGCGTAACCCGCTCTCGCGCTCGGCCTAGAGCGGGCCGGCTCGGGGCTCGCCTCGCTCGTCAGGTCTCATCCGAAAGGGTGCGGGTATGTCGCAGATCCTCCTCGTTCTCCCACTCGTCGTCGCCATGCAGGATCCGCCGGGTTCCGACACGGACTGGATCATTCCCGCGGGTGTCACCGTGCTGCTCGCGGGCAGCGACATTCGGGTTCACGATCTCGTGATCGAATCCGGCGCGACGCTTCGGCTGGCTCCCCACCGGACGCATGAGGTCGATCCGTTCTTCCTGTTTCCGCTGCCGTCGTCGCCACTGCACGTCCGCGCGTCCGGCACGATTCGCATCGACGGCACACTGGATGTCTCGGGATACTCGGCGATCGACGTGACGTTGGCCAGCGCGCTGAACCGAAGAAACATCGGAGGACCCGAGACGGCCGGAGGGCAGAAGGGCGGAACGGGAAACCCGCGCGATTGGACCTATTGCGCGGCGGGTTACGACGGTGGCTTCGACCGCGGCGAGCTCGCCTTCGGGAACGGCCGGGGTCGCGGCGGCGAGAGCGGAGTCGGTACGGCGAACTCGACGTCGTGTCGCCCCGGCGGAGGCGGCGGCGGCGCGCTCGCCGCGGATCAGCCCGTGCACCCGGATCCGAATGACGCCGCGAACGTAGGCCGGATCGCACAAGCAGGTCGCGACGGGGGAGCCTCCGCGTTCGGCGCGGTCTCGCTCCTGTCGCCGCCTCCTGGCGGGTCACCGGGCGCGTCGGCTTTCGTAGACGGCGTGGCCACGAACGATTTCTTCGGAAGCCGGCGCGATCCGATCACGCAGGCGATCACGGTCGGCGAGCTTCTGGCTCCGATGGCGGGTTCCGGCGGAGGCGGCGGCGGCAATCACATCCGCGGATCGACGTTTCCGCCGGCTGAACCGTGGAATCCGCACGACGGGAGCCAGCACGCCGGCGGCGGCGGCGGAGCGGGCGGCGGACTCGCGATCCTCGAGAGCGTGTTCATCGTGCTCGGCCCGAACGGTCGCATCGTGTGCAACGGAGGAGACGGCGCAAGCGGCGAGAACACGAACGGCAACAATCGCATCGGCGGCGGCGGAGGTGGCGGATCGGGCGGGATGATCCTCATGCAAGCGCGGCGCGTCGATCTGCGACAGGCCTCGGCGAACGCGATCACGGCGCTCGGCGGACGCGGGGGACGCGGCGCCGACAACGTGTTCGGTGCCACGTGCGGAGGCGGGAACGGGGGACCGGGGCTGATCCAGATCCACGTGCCGAACGAGCTGACGAACCTCGCTCTTCCTCAGAACCTGACTCTAGCGGACATCACGGCGCCGACCGCGCACGTGCTGCTCCCAGTCGCGGGGCTGTAGTCGGATCGACCGAGCGGATCGTGCTATCGTGGCCGCGCGCTCGTTCGCGCATCCCATGAAAGCGATTCGCATCGCAAGGACCGGCGGCCCCGAGGTGCTCGAGTTCACCGACGTCGAGCTCCCGCCGCCCGCGAGCGGCGAGGCGCGCGTGCGTCACGCTGCGATCGGCGTCAACTTCATCGACGTCTACTTCCGCACGGCGCTCTACACGCCACCGCCGTTGCCGTTCGTGCCGGGCATGGAAGGCGCGGGCGTCGTCGAAGCGATCGGCCCGAACGTGACCGAGGTCGCGGTCGGCGATCGAGTCGTGTACGCGTCGCGACCTCTCGGCGCGTACGCGGAGGCGCGCAACATGCCGGCGCACCGGCTCGTGAAGCTGCCGCGCGAGATCGACTTCGAGACCGCGGCCGCGGCGATGCTCAAGGGAATGACGGCGCAGGTGCTGCTGCGTCGCGTGAAGCGGATCGAGAAGGGGCAGACGGTGCTCGTGCACGCGGCGGCGGGCGGCGTCGGCTCGATCCTGTGCCAATGGGCGCACCACCTCGGAGCGCGCGTGATCGGCACGGTCGGCAACGACGAGAAGGCAGCGCAAGCGCGCGCTGACGGCTGCGATCACCCGATCGTGTACACGAAGGAGAGCTTCGTCGAGCGCGTGAAGGCGATCACGGACGGGCACGGCGTGCACGTCGTGTACGACGCGGTCGGCAAGGACACCTTCGACGGTTCGATCGAATGCCTCGCGTCGCGCGGCATGGTCGTGAGCTACGGCCAATCGTCGGGCAAGGTGCCGCCGTTCGACGTGCTCAAGCTGTCGCCGAAGTCGGCGTTCCTGACGCGCGCGTCGATGCCGGAGTACACGCAGGAGCGGAGCGAGCTCGTCGAGACGGCGACGGAGCTCTTCGACGTCCTCAAGAAGGGCGTCGTGAAGGTGCGGATCGGCAGGCGGTTTCCGCTGCGCGACGCGGCGGAGGCGCATCGGGAGCTCGAGGGACGAAGGACTGTCGGGTCGACCATACTGCTGCCCTGACGTGACTAGCCATGCGCGGTGAGCAGATCTTGATGTCGTGCATCGCATGCTCAGCTCTGGCTTGTGCGACCGCGCGAACCGATGTCGAATCACCCTCGATCGCATTCGCCATCGTTGAGCCGGCCGAGGTCTCGGCGCAACCGGGAGTCCTCCGACACAAGGACGAGGCGTTCACCGTCCGCGAGCGGCGCAGCGTTCGATTCGCGACAGCAGCACCAAGCCAAGACGTCCTCGGATATCCCGCGGTCTCGCTCATCATCGATCCACGTGACGTCGGTGACTTCGGCCGTTGGACGCTGGTAAACGTGGACCGCACTCTCGCCATCCTCGTCGACGAGCAGATCGTGATGACGGCGACGATCAACAGCGGCCCGCTCCACGCAGCCATGCTGTCGCCGTCCGAACCGTGGTCCGAGAAACAGGCCGAGTCGTTCGCCGCGAGGGTTCACGCTGGCGGCACGGCATGTCCGAGATCGGCTGACGCGGTACGCGGGTTCGAGCTTGCGTCTCCATACGAACCCCTGCCGCACGCCCAGGTCGAGATCGCGCTCGAACGCGGTGTGTGCTTCGGCGAATGCCCGGTGTATGCGCTCCGTGTCCGAGGTGACGGTTCCGTGTCGTACCGCGGAGACAAGTACGTGCGGTCGGCGGGTGAGCGCGAGTCGACGGTGACTCAGGAGACGATCCGGAGGCTCCTCGCGCGATTCGCCGCGGTCGACTTCTTCTCGCTGCCGGATCGTTCGGCGGCGAAGGATTCTTGCCCGCAGTCGATCGTGCTGACGCTGACGGTCAACGGCCGCACGAAGCGCGTCGAGCACTTGTACGGCGGTGGCGATTGGGGAGATGATCCCGACGCCGTGGTGTGCGAAGCGCTCGATGCCTTGTCCGATGCGGTCGACTACGAAACCGGATCGAGGAGATGGACCGGCCCGTGAGGACGCGACTTGTGCCGGTCACGGCGGAGAGCCTGAGCGATCGACAGGGGCGGCTCGCTTCGGCGCTGCGCTTGATGTGACCGCATCGAGCTAGAATCGCGAACGCATGGCACGTATGCGCGCCGGTCACGGTTTCGCCAGCCGCGAGTTCCGCTCTTGGACGGCTTGTGTGGCGTTGTGTGCGCTCGCAGGCGGCCTCGGTGCGGCCGCGCAATCTTCGAGCGCTACGAACACCCACGCGGAATCCGAATCCAACGTCATCACCGTCGCCTTTGTCGAAGAGGTGGATCCGACGACAACGCACAAACCGACGTTCGAACATGACTCGAACGGCTGGTACATCGCCGAGGACTTTCTCGACTGCCGCGCGCTTGCCGCCGATGTCGAAAAAGCTCGCGCGAATCGGGACGCGATGCGAATCACGCTCGAGCCGCGGGACGCACTCCGATTTCAGCGATGGATCGAGCGGAGTGCAGATCGGCGCGTTGGTGTGTTCTTTGACGGCCGATTGAGGTCCGTGCTGCCTGTGTCGTCGTGTTCCGGCGATGCTCTCCTGATCTGGGCGCGGGATGCGACGGACGACATCGCGTCTGCGGATGCCGTCGAGTTCAAAGGCGCCTACGCACCACAAGCGGGAGCGGAATCCTGGATCGAACTGAAACGAACCGGCGGTCCAGACGGATGCCCTGCCTACACACTTCGACTCCAACCCGATGGAGCCGTCGATTACGTGGGCACTTCGGGTGTTGCACAAGTCGGCGAACGAAGCGCTCGCGTGTCTCCCCTTGTCGCGCGTCGGGTGTTTCTTCGATTCCAGGCTGCTGATTTCTTCTCGTTGCCCGAGGCTTCGGAGTCAGGCCACTCGACAATCTTGGCGCTCCACGTGAACGGACGTTCGCGACGCGTCAACGGAAGCGAACACGCCGAACGCGAAGTGACGTCGACAGGGAGACTGGTGGACCTTCTTGCCCAGGCCGTCGACACGGAAGTGCGTTCACGACGATGGAGTGGTCGAGAACGATTCACACCTTGCCCGGCGCAGCCTTTGTCCTCGGACTACACTCCGAAAGTCGCGCATGCGTTCGAGATCCGGTTGGTGCGAGGTGAGTGTTTCGGCCGTTGTCCAATCTACGAAGTCGTCATCCGGGGTAATGGTTCGGTCGAGTACGTGGGAGCCAAGCACGTCGTCGTTACAGGAGGAGCAACGACTTCAATCTCGCCCGAGTTCGCAAAGGCGCTGATCGATCGATTCCAAGAGATCAACTTTTGGAAACTGCGCGATCGCTACGATACCCAAGCTTCTGACATCCCAGCGATCGCCATCTCGTTGAGCATGGATGGCAGGACGAAGAAGGTCGTGAATCGGTGGCCCGGCTTCCGTGAGGAGCTCAGGCAATTGCCCGACCTGCAATCGCATCTTGCGCTCGACGCACTTGCTCGCGCCATCGACATAGCGGCGGACTCGGAGCAGTGGGTCCGACCGCCGGAGTCCCAGTCGCCGAAGTGACGTGTACTAACGAGACACACGACCCATCGCATGACTACTCGTGATC
>CAZQHA010000148.1:0-9729 GCA_964592795.1 uncultured Planctomycetaceae bacterium
CGGGCGGAGGCTCACCGAAGAGCTGCCAGCCGGTGAACCAGCCGATCTCGCCCTCGTACCAGTCGCGCACGTGGAGCCGCCACGTGCCCGCGCTGCCGGCGATCGATCCGAGCGGAACGTTCGCGATCGCGAGCTCGCTGCTCGTCCACATTCCGTCGCCCGAGTTGAGGTACGCGTCGTACGCGCCGGGAAGGAGCGGCGAGCTTCCTTGCGCGAGGCTCGGTTCTCCGGATTCGACGAACGTGTACGTCCCTTCGGCGAGTACGCCCGAGTCGCCGACGTCGAAACCACCGGCGAACCCTGGGCGCACGATCACATTGAAGCGAGCGCCGGCGGGATCCTCGAGGTAGACGTGCAGATCGCCTCTCCAACCGTGCGTCAGCCCGTGGAGCACGATCGAGGTCACGCTTCCCAAGCGGCTCGGGACCGTGACCGGTGAGCTCACCTCGGGCCATTCCGGCGCCGCGTTCCACGCTCCGCCGCCCGGCGGGCCGTCCGGGATCACAGCGCCCGGTCCGACGCTGGAGACCACCGGCGATCCCGCTCCGGCGATCGGCGAGAGCACGACGAGCGCGCCGACGGCGCGACGCAGACGCGACTCGAGACGGCATTGGATCGGGTTCTGGGACTGCATGTGAAACCGCCGAGCGTGCGGTGGCGGGTGAATCTCGTCAAGCCGGCGGCCCCCTGTCCCGGTTCTCGCGGCCAAAATGAGGTCGATCCGCGCGCGCGGCATTCGGACGGACGGCCATGGACTCTCGATCGGACGACTTCGACGCGTTGCTCGCTCACGCCGGCTGGCTGCGCTCGCTCGCGCAACGCCTCGTGCGGGACGTGCACGCGGCCGACGACCTCGTGCAGAACGCGTGGGTCGCGGCGCTCGAGCATCCACCGCGCGGTGACGCCCCGCTGCGGCGCTGGCTCGCGCTCGTGCTGCGCAACTTCGCGCGGCAAGAGCGGCGTGGTGCTCGGCGGCGTGAAGCGCGCGAGGCGTTCGCCGCGCGCGTCGAAGCCGTCGAGTCGCCGCCGCCGCGCGCGGACGATGCCGCGGCGAGCCTCGCCTCGCAGCGCGCGCTCTTCGACGCGGTCTCCGCGCTCGACGAGCCGTACCGCACGGTGATCGTGCAACGCTACTACGAAGGCCTCGCGCCGCGCGAGATCGCGCGCCGCACCGGCCTTCCCGTGAAGACCGTGAAGACGCGGCTCCATCGCGCGCTCGGCAAGCTGCGCGCGCGCTTGGACCGCCGATTCGGCGGCGATCGACGAGCTTGGCTTCTCGCACTGGTTCCTATCGTCGATCGCGGCGCTTGGACGCCGCTCGGAGTTGTCTGGATGGATGCCAAGCTCAAAGCAGCGATCGCCGTCGCGGTGATCGCGGGCGCGGTGGCGACGTACGTCGGCGTTTCGGATTCCGGTCGAGAGATCGCACGCGCCGAGCCGCGGATCGCGGCCTCCGACGCCGCGATCGAAGCGCGCGAGGACGCGCCGCTCTCGATTCCGGCGGCGTCACCGCCCGAGCGCTTCGAGATCCCAAGCGCAAAGGCGCAGAGCCCGGCGGCCGCGCCGGGATCCGCCGTCGGTGCACCCACGCCGCGGCCGGTGATCGAAGGCCGCGTCATCGATCTCGCCGGCCGCCCCGTCGCGAACGTGGCCGTCGTGGTTGCTGCGCGCGCGCCGTCGGACGTCGCGCCGCAGGTGATCGCGCGCACGGATGCCGAGGGCAGGTTCACGATCGAGCGAAACCGTCCAGACGGGCTCCTCGAGGTCGAGCGCGGGCCGTGGGTCACCGTTCTCGCCGCCCAAGGCTGGTCGGTCGCCGAGAGCTCGCGCACCGTGCTCGTCGTCGCGCCGCGTCAACCGCTCGCCGGCGTCGTCGTCGACGCACAGGGAGCGCCCGTCGCGGACGCCCTGGTGTCGATCGCGTTCGACGAATCGTTCCGCAGCGAGCTGGGCGAGATCCTCGACGACGCGTTCCAGAAGAATTGGAGCACGCGAACCGACGAAGAAGGTCGCTTCGAGCTCGCCGACGCGCCGGCCGCGCGCGGAAGCCTCGTCGCGTCGTCGCTCGCCCACGTCGAGCGGCGCGTCGCGATTCCTGCGATGACGCGATTGGACCTCGTCCTCGCGCTCGATTCGCGCGAGGAGCCGCACGTCGTCGTCACGGGCATCGTCGTCGATGCACAGGGAGCGCCCGTTCCCGGTGCGCACGTCGCGATAGGCATGCGCACGGTGGAGACGGACGCCGAAGGACGATTCGCCGTCGACGTGCAGGACGGAGCGGAACGCCGCGCGACGAAGGACGCGCACGGCATCTGGCACGCGCGCGACGACATCAGCCGAGTGCTGGCGGCGAAGCCTGGCCATCTCCCGGCCGAAGCGTCGCTCCCCACGCTCGCGGAGATGCGCGCTTCTCCGCCCGCTCCGATCGTGCTGCGCCTCGGCCCGCCGCCGCTGGCGATCCGCGGCGTCGTGCGCGACGAGGAGGGCGCTCCGCTCGCGAGGGTCGCGATCGAGGCGCTCGACGAGACGCTCTTCGGCCGCATCCAGCGCACATCGGGCAACGCGAGCGCGTACATCGACGTGAGCATCGAGAAGATGCTGCGCGGCGGTCTGCAGAGCGGCCTCGCCTATTCCGAGAACGACGGCGCGTTCGAGCTCGCCGGCTTGCTCGATCGGTCGTACCGGCTCTCCGTGACGCAGATCGACACGTTGCGCTCGTTCGTGACGCCGCCGATCGCCGTGGGTTCGGCGTCGGTCGAGCTCCGGTTTCCCGCCGACGCGCGCTGCGGCCGAGTCGCGGGACGCGTCGTGGGGCGCGACGGCGAGCCGATCGAGGGCGCGCGCGTGGCCGCCGGTCGCATCTCCGACCCGGAGAACGGCCAACCGGCGTTCGGACCCAGCGTGATCACGGAGCCCGACGGCCGCTTCGAGTTCCCGAAGCTCGCGCTCGACGGTCTCGGTTTCCACATCGGCGGCGAGAACGTGTTCGTCGAGTTCTGGCGACCGCTCCCAAAGGATCAAGACCCCGAGCGCCTCGAGCTCGACGTGTCTCGTCGCTGCCACGTCCAGGCCGACCTCGGCGATCGCCTCGACTTCGCCGACGCGTTCTACGCGCTCGACGATCGCGGCGAGCGCGCGCAGTTCATGCAGTTCCAAGGCGTGTCGATCTGGTCGCCGCCGCAGATGCCGATCGTGAACGGCAAGAGCGACGCGATCGCGGTGGAGGACACCGCGCGCACGATCGTGTTCCTGAAGAACGGCGCCGAGGTCGAGCGGGTGCCGGTGAAGTTGACCCTGGGGGAAGTGAACGTCGTGCGGCCTTGAGTGCCTGACGGTCGCAGCATGCGCGACGAGCGCTGGACGCGCACAGGCCTCTTCCGGCACACGCACGGGCAGTTTCGGCTGCTCGATCGACAGCGTGGATTGCTCGCCCGGCCTGCGGTGATCACGCCGTCGGAGACGATCGCCAAGGCAATCCGCGTCCGGACGAGCGCTAGGATGGACTGTCATGCGAACCGAGATTCTGCTTGCGGCGTCCGTCGCTCTCTCGTCGATCCTCTTGCCATTCGGCGGAGGACCACATGATCGATCGGCCGCGCTCGAGATCGTCGAGGAAGCGCCGCTGCTCGGCGACCTGGGCCCATCGGTTTTCATCGAGCATCACGTGGATTTCGCGGGGTCGCTTTTCGTGTGGTCCGAGGCGGAGGAGCAGACGCTCGATCTCGTGGTACGAGTCGACCGGGCGGACGGCTCGTCGTGGAAGCAGGACGACGACGGCGGCGGCGGGAAAGCGCCTCTCCTACGACTGGACGTGCAGCCCGGCGATTCGCTCGTCGTTCACATCGCCTCCAAGTCGCGGACGCAGACCGGCAGGTTCACGCTGCATCTGCGCGCCGCTCCGGAGTCCGAACGCACGCGCGTCGCTTCCGCTGCGACTGTGGAGGCCGTCGAGCGTGTGGTGCAGTTGGCGCGCGCCGGCGCGTTCGCTGACGCCCGGCAGGAGCTCTCCGCCGTGTGGGAGCAACTCATTGCAGTCGAAGGCGCGGATCAAAGTCGCGATGTCGCGGAAGCTGCCTGGAGGTTGCGGTTCACCGCACGCGAGTTGGGCGACCAGGCGTTGACGGCAGCCGCGGGCCGATGGGTGAAGGGCTGGCGGGAAAGGGTCCTTCCAAGAGATGCACACGCACTGCTGGCCGCGCGCGCCAACTACGCGATCGACCTGAAGGACCTGGGAGATCTGCACGGCGCGCGAGAGCTCGAGGAGCAAGTGCTCGAAGCGTGCTTGCGCACGATGCCTGACGATCACCCCGATCTGAATAGGACCCGTCTCAACCTCGCGACCACGATCAGCGCGCTGGGAGACACACGGTCCGCCAGTGAGCTTCAGGAGAAAGTGGTCGAGGTCAGAACACGCACGCTTCCCGATGACCACCCGGATCTCCAGCTCGCGCGAGAAAACCTGGCCAACTCGATTCTGAATCTCGGCGACATTGCTCGCGCGCGATCGCTCTTCGAGAAAGTGCTCGAGGTCCGATTGCGCACGCTGCCTGAGGATCACTCGGACGTCCAAGACTCGCGCTCGAATCTCTCGGTGGCGCTGCGACAGCAGGGTGACCTCGCGAGCGCGCGGGTGCTGGACGAGCGCGTGCTCGAGGTGCGCGCGCGGGCGCTCCCAACCGACCACCCGCTCGTGATCCGCGCGCGGAACAACCTGGCGGGAGTTCTAGGAAGCCTGGGCGACACGGCGGGCGCACGTTCGATGTTCGAAGAAGTGCTGGACGTGCTTTCGCGTTCGCTTCCGGATGAACATCCTGAGTTGCAAACCGCGCGGCTCAACTTGGCGGCGGCTCTGTCGAGCTCCGGCGATCTGGATGGAGCACGCGAGCTTGCGGAGAAAGTGCTGGAGGCTCGCGAACGCACGCTGTCCGAATCGGAGCGCGACCTCCAAGAGGCGCGATTGAATCTCGCCGCGATCTTGAGGGCTGAGGGCGAACTCGCGCGCGCTCGTGAGCTGGAAGAACGCGCGATCCACGCACGCGAGCTCGCGCTCGCGGACGATCATCCCGACCTCCAACGGGCGCGCGGAAACCTCGCCATCACGCTTCAAGCGGAAGGGGCATTCGAGCCGTCGTTCCGCCTGTCACGCGCAGTGCTCGAATGTCGGGCGCGTCAATTGCCTGACGATCACGTCGATCTGCTCTTCGCTCGGAACCTCGCACTGACGAGCCTGGCGCACATGGACGAGCCTGCCGACTTCACACTGCTCGCCAGGGAATTCCTGAGCGGGGCGATCTCGGCGATCGAGTCGATCGTGAGCGAGAGCAGTCCCCGCGAGGCCGAGGCCCGAGCAGCGAACCTGTCGGGTGCCATTTCCGATGCGTTGAGCTACGCGGGAAGCTGCCGGCCGGCGTCGGGCAGCCGCGAGCTGGAAGCGCCGGCGTTCGTACTGTTCGAGGCCGCGCGAGGAGCCGGTCTCGCCTCGGCCGCGCTGCTGCGACGCGTCCCAGCGGACGAGACCGCATCGCGCTTGCGGGAACAAGCGCGAGTCGCGAACGCCGCGTTGGCAGAGCTCGTGCTCACGGAGACCACCAGTGATCGACTGGCCCGCGCGCGAGCGGAGCGCGACGCGGCGCAGCGGCGACTTCTCGCATATCTCGATGGCCATGGTGTCGGCGCTCGGCCGACCGCCGCGGCTTCCGTCGAATCGTTGAGCGGAACGCTGCGCGCCGGCGAAGCGCTCGTCGGCTATGCACGCTACCGCCGGCTCGACCCGGCGGTCGAGACAGCACCCGCGCGCCGCAGCGATCACATGCTTGCACACGTCGTTCGCTCGGACGGCACGCTCCATCGCATCGAGCTAGGCGCGTTCGAGCCGATTGCAGCCAAGGTCGCGGCGTGGCGGCGCGACCTCGGTGTGGAGCATGGTTCTGAAGGCTCGCGCGGCCGATCGGTGGCCGAGGCCACTCCGACTTCGGCTGGGGATCACGGAGAGGCGCTGCGTCGTGCGATCTTCGATCCGCTGAAGCCAGCGCTCGCAGGTGCCACACGAATCATCGTCGCGTTCGACGATGCCTTGCACTTGGTCGCTCTCGATGCGCTGCCCGAGAAGAGTCATGTTCTGGGTGACGAGATCCAGGTGCAGGTGCGGTCGAGCCTGAGCGAGCTTTGCTGGCCGCATGCGGTGGCCAAGCATGAGGACATCGCGCTGCTGGTCGGCGGGGTGGATTTCGACGCGGGTCGCTCGCCGCCAGGAGGTTCATCCGAAACGCGGTTGCCCGTCACAGCAAGCGCATCCGCCGTCGTCGAACGGAGTCCGGTGCGCCCGGGTCTGGCGCACGCGAGCGTATTGCGAGGGAGTGTTTGGGAGGACGGGTTCTCCCCGTTGATCGGGACGAGAGAGGAGGTCGACGGACTCGCCGGCCTACGTGCTTCGCTAGGGACGGAGACGGAGCGTACTCGCACGCTAATCGGAGTGGATGCGCGTCGGGACGAGATCGAACGGTTGGCTCCGGCCGCGCGTTGGCTGCACATCGCAACGCACGGCTGGTTCGCACCGGACTCCGTACGGTCGACGGCGGACCACAGACCGATCGACGCGCAAACCGGACGAGGGGCGCGGATGAGTGTGATTCAGGAAGTCACCGGAACGGCACCGATGCTCCTATGCGGCCTCGCCTTGGCTGGCGCGAACTCGGCTCCAGACTCACTTGGACGCGCCCGTGGACTCGTGTCTGCAGAGGAGATCGCGACCTGGAATCTCTCCGGGTGCGAGCTCGCAGTGCTCTCCGCGTGTGACACGAGCGTTGGACTCAGTCGCGCCGGGCAAGGTGTCGCTTCGCTGCAACGCGCGCTTCACATGGCCGGAGCGCACAGCGTGATCACATCGCTTTGGAAGGTGCCGGACGAGGCAACGAAAGAGCTGATGCTCGACTTCTACCGGCGCCTGTGGCTGGAGAAGAAGCCCAAGTGGCAGGCGCTCTGGGAAGCCAAGCGGCGGGTGCGCGACGCGAAAGACGAGCGCGGCTCGCCGAAGTACGCGACACGCGATTGGGCTGCGTGGGTGCTTACTGGCGATCCGAATTAGCGTGTCGAGAGGCAGGTCGCGTATGGCGTCGTTCGGCTCCACGCGTGCCATTCCTGCCGCGCCTCATCGCACCGACGTGCGACGACAGCAGCGGACAGGAGCGAGTCGGAGGTGTCCGCTGCTGTCCGGTCCGGACCGCTCGCGCGATTTCCGCTACTCGACCCGAAGTGTCCGGGCTCGTCCGCCACGGAGCGTTCCTGTCCGCTCGACGCAATCGGTCCCCCACCGCACGCTTCCCAAGCTGAATGTCGCGGGTTCGGTCCCCGTCGCCCGCTCCAAGCTCTTCGCGCGCGAATGCCGCAGAAAAGGTCTCTCTCGCGCTGGCCGAACGCGGGATCGCGACCTTACCCGTCGACGAATATGATCGACCATCGCTTACCTTCCTGTGCGCCCTGCGCGGACAAAAGGGTCCCAGAGTGCGGATGGGTGAGGAGCTGCTCGCCAGCAACAGTTAGTGCATGAAGTTCCAACGGGACAAACCGAACACGTGGACGTGGTGAACGCTAGGGCGCGAACGTGATCGTCATCGCGTCCGAGCTGCTGAAGCCCGTTCCGCCCGCGGCCAGATCGCGGAACGTGAACTGGAAGTGCCATGTGGAGCCGGGCTGGATGACGAACGCCGGGACGGTCTGCGCCGCGTAGTTGAGCGGCAGGAAGCCGGCGTTCGCGATGTTCGTCGTCACGACGCGCCGCAAGACGAACACCGAGCCACCGACGCACGAGAAGCTGTCGCCGAACGGCGCCTGCTGCTGCGCCGTGCCGTACCGGAAGTGCCCGCGCGTGAGCGCCGGCGCGCCCTCGACGAACAACTTCAGGTTGTTGTGCGACACGGCCGCGTCGCCGAGCGCGCGGATCGTCGCCGCGCGGCCGGACGAGTTGACGGTCGACGTGCAGTAGCTCGTGAAGAACGGCGTCGCGTCCGCGAGGGTGAACCATCCCGCTTGCGAATTGTGCTGTCCGACGGCGGCTACCTTGTTCGCGCTCGCCACGACGCCGTCGCACCACTGGTAGAACGGATTCGGGCCGACTTCGTGGTGGTCGAACACTTGCTGGCCGGTGTCGACGTGGAAGATCGTCACGCTGGCATTGCCGGCGACGGCGACCTTGGCTTGGTCGGCCGTCAGCGCGAGGTCGGTGGGCCGCGAGTTCTCGATCGTGCGCGTCGCGATCCATTCGAGCGCGTCCGAGATGCGCCAGAAATGGACGCTCGTGTCGAGGTCGAGCGTCTGCTCGAGCGTGATCGCCACGCGGTCGGTGGCCGCGACCGAGTCGAGGCCGCCGAAGTACCACGTGCCCGTCGAGGGCGCGCTCTCGAAGTCGAGGTTCGCAAGCTGCGGGGCCGCGCCGAGATCCGACACGTCGTAGAGCGCCACGCCTTCGCTGGTGTGTGCGGTCACGCGGGTCCCGTCGGGCGTGAAGACGAGGTCGTGCGGATCTCCGGGCACGCGGTCGAAGCGCTGCGTGCCGGCCATGTCGAAGAAGTCGATCTGCGCGCCGGACGGGAGCGCCGGGTTCGTGATCTTGCTCAGCGTCGCGACGCGCGTGTTCGTCACCTCGATCGAGTCCATCGCCGTGTCCTCGAACGGGCCGGGGCTCCCGAACAGGCGCTTGGCAAAGGCCATCGTCGGCGAGTCGTTGCTCGTCAGGTCGAACACCGCGACGGACACTTCGGCGCGCACGGCGGCGTGCAGCCCGTCGGGCGACAGCGCGACGTCGTGCGGCGCGCCGGAGAGGTCCGTCTCGCTCGTGGTCTCGAAAGTCTTTGCGGGCAGGCCGCCGCCGGTCGGATGCAGCGTGAAGATCGTGACGCGCGTGCGCGTCGCGGACGACGGCGAGCGCGACAGGAACACGGCGTGCCGGTTCGACGCGACCACGGCATCGACATTGAACGAATACTGCGGAGGGTTCGGGAAGGTCGTCGTGTTGCCCGGCGCAGCCGCGAGCTGCGCTCCGGTGGCCAGGTCGAACAGGAAGAGCCCGTTCTCCGGGCCGACCGTCGTGCCGCCGCGCACGGCGGCGATCGTGCCGTCGGGCGTGATCGCGACGTCGCGCGGCCAGGTTCCCGTCGGCACGTCCTGGAGGATCGGGTTGGACAAGTTGGTCAGATCCAGAATCAGCGTGTTCACGGCCAGCACGACGGCGCGTGTGTCCGTGACGGCCACGCCGTCCAGGCACGCGCCCATGAGGTGTCCCGCCCCGTTCGAGCCGGACGCCACCAAGGTGCCGGTCGCCAGCTCGTGGACGCGGAACGCCTGCGTGTTGTTGTTCTCGCGCATCACGACGTACTGCTGGTTCGGCGTGATCTCAGCATCGTCGAGCGCCAGCGGCGAGTTCAGGCCGGAGCCGTTTCCGGCCGCGATCAAGGACTGTGCGGAAGCGAACGGATCGAGCGAGAGACCGATGACGGTGCACAAGAGTGCCCGGACGATGTGTTGGGCGGACATGAGCTCCTCCGGAGGACTGACTAGGGGACCACTGCGAAGGCGCGCGGTCGGGAGATGCGAAAGGTCGCGAGCGGGCGCGGCGCGTGGGCTGTAGGGCGCGCGTCAGAAGGAGTCACAAGCGATCGCGCAGCCCGCGCGTCACAACGTCGCCGCCGCAACTCGCGACGTAGCGTGGAGCGGGCGACGGGATTCGAACCCGCG
>CAZQHA010000149.1:0-1526 GCA_964592795.1 uncultured Planctomycetaceae bacterium
CTTCATCTTCTGGGCGGTGACGACCCTCTCGGACCTAGTGCTGTTGGCGCGCGAACGAGGGGAGCGCGACGCTCTCGCTGCCGCCCTCCCCGACGATGGCAAACGGCTGCGCGATGGCGGCTCCGGCGCCACGGCTTACGCCGAGGCTGTGGGCGTGTATCTTGGAATCGCCGTTGACAAGGCTGCCGACTACAACTCGACGATCTGTTGCTGGATCTCGGGCGGCGAGACACTGCGCAACACCTTCGGTCGCCAGGCGATCCCGATGGTCTGGGACTACTGCGAAACGAATACGCTTGGCGGCGCAACAGGAAGCTTCGTCAGCGGCATTGGTCAAGTATCGAAGGCAGTCGAGGTTCTTGTCCCCGGTGCGGGCGGAAACGCATCGCAAGGCGATGCACAGAGTGTCGCTGTGCGCGGTCGGGTCGTCTCGACCGATCCGCCTTACTACGACAACATCGGCTATGCGGACCTGTCGGACTTCTTCTACGTCTGGCTGCGCCGCTCGCTGCGGCCTGTGTTCCCTGATCTCTTCGCCACACTCGCCGTGCCCAAGGCCGAAGAGCTGGTGGCCACCCCCTACCGCCACGGCAGCAAGGAAAAGGCCGAGACCTTTTTCCTAGATGGCATGACGCAAGCCATGCACCGGCTTGCCGAGCAGGCCCATCCGACCTTTCCGGTCACCATTTACTACGCCTTCAAGCAATCGGAGAGCGACGACGACGCCGGCACGGCTAGCACTGGCTGGGACACCTTCCTCGCTGCGGTGATCGAGGCCGGCTTTGCTATCAGCGGCACTTGGCCAATGCGTACTGAGCGCGGGGCCCGATCCATCAGTATCGGCACCAACGCACTCGCCTCGAGCATCATCCTTGTCTGTCGTCCCCGCGCTGCCTCCGCGCCCGCCGCGACGCGCCGCGAGTTCGTCAGCGTGTTGAAATCCGAACTGCCCACAGCGCTCGCGCACCTCCAGCGCGGCAACATCGCGCCGGTGGACCTGGCGCAGGCGGCCATCGGCCCGGGCATGGCGGTCTACACGCGCTACGCGAAAGTGCTCGACGCTGAGGGCAAGCCACTTAGCGTGCGCGAGGCGCTAGCGCTGATCAACCAGACTCTCGACGAGGCGTTGGCCGAGCAAGAAGGCGACTTCGACCCCGACAGCCGCTTTGCGCTCGCATGGTTCGAACAGTTCGGCTTCAACGATGGCCCATTCGGCGAGGCGGAGACGTTGTCCAAGGCCAAGAACACAAGCATTCAGAGCATGGGTGGCAAGGACGGCCTTCTCGAAACGCAGCGGGGCAAGGTTCGCCTGCGTCGGCCCTGGGAGCTCTCCGAGGGATGGGACCCAATCACTGACGCGCGCATCACGAACTGGGAGGCGGTTCACCACCTGATCCGCGTCCTCGGAACTGGCGGCGAGAGCGCGGCGGCAACTCTCGTCGCCAAGCTCGGAAGCAAGTCCGAGCCTGCGAGGGAGCTCGCTTATCGGCTCTACACACTCTGCGAACGCAAGAAGCGCGCGGCCG